>JAEHDA010000251.1 GCA_016880655.1 Rhodocyclaceae bacterium | reverse complement strand
GTACCGAAATTACGTAACTTTTTCTGACCAAAGAAGATTTTCTTTGTTGCAATGCGGCGAAATTTCCATATACTTGGCTTTGTCACGAACACGGAAGCGGCGCAACTGCTTCCGTGCCCACCGGGGAAACTCCAACCTGTTTCCCTGTCGAGTAGCCGGATCTGACCTCCGGCCGCGCCGTGAAGGGTTCCGCGACCCGCGCCCGCAAGGCGCTCGTTGCGGAGGCCCGACTAGCGATATTTCGTTTGCCGTTTTGCCCATGCGCATGGCTTGTTCCCGAGCGTTTTGGCACTGCAACATGAACTCGATGCGAGGTGGGAAGCATGGAATTGTCCGGTTTGGCGATGGCGGGTGGATTCATGGCGGTTCTGGGCGTATCCCTGGCCGGCCTGCTGGCGTTCGCCAATCGCAAACTCTATGTGTTCGAAGACCCGCGTATCGGCGAGGTCGAGGACCTGTTGCCCAAGTCCAATTGCGGCGCATGCGGCCAGGCCGGTTGCCGGGCATTTGCCGAGAAGGCGGTGGCGGGCGACGTGGCGCCCGCCCAATGCACGGTCAGTTCGCCGGAGCAGCGCGACAGCATCGCCGACCTGCTGGGCGTTGCCGCGGGCGACATCGAAAAGAAGGTGGCGCGCCTGGCCTGCGCCGGCGGCCGCCACGTCGCTTTCCTGCGCGCACGCTATGCCGGCCATGATTCCTGTCGCGCCGCAACCGTGGTGTCGGGCGGCGGCAAGGAATGCGCCTGGGGCTGCCTGGGGCTAGCCGACTGCATGAACGTCTGCGATTTCGGCGCCATCCACATGGACCTGCACGGCCTGCCGGTCGTCGATGCCGACAAGTGCTCGGCGTGCAACGACTGCGTGGAAGTGTGTCCCAAGGGCCTCTTTTCACTGGAGCCTGTGAGCCGCCAGCTCTGGGTGGCTTGCAAGAGCCAAGCTGACGGCGATACCGCCGAGGCAGCATGCGAAGTCGCCTGCACCGCCTGCGGCAAATGCGTCGCCGACGCGCCGCCCGGCCTGATGAAGCTGAATGGCAATCTGGCCACGATCAATTACGAACTCAACGTCTGGGCCACCAGAAAGCCCATCGAGCGCTGCCCGACTGGCGCCATCGTCTGGTTCGACAACCCCAACCGCCCCGTCCGGGGAGCCGTCGCCAAGAAGATCCTGCGCAACGAGCCCCTGCCGGTGCTGCACTGATTATCAGATTCAGGAGTCCGTCATGTTCAAGAAGCTCTTCCAGTTCTCCCTGCTCGAAACCGCCAGCGCCGGGAAGGAAACCAAGGCAGTCAGATATCCCGGCGTGCGCGACGCGGTCGATGGCAATACCGCCGTCATCCACGTCGAGCGCGAAGCATCCGATGCGGCAGGGGCCTACCCGATCACGCCTTCGACGCAGATGGGCGAATACTGGGCCGAGGCGGTTGCCGCCGGGCACCTGAACATCTCGGACCGCCCGCTGATCTTCGTCGAGCCCGAATCCGAACACGCTGCCGCCGGCGTCACCGCCGGCATGGCCATGACCGGCCTGCGCGCCACCAACTTCTCGTCGGCGCAGGGTGTCGCCTTCATGCACGAGTCGCTCTACGGTGCCGTCGGCAAGCGACTGCCCTACGTGCTGAACATGGGCTGCCGCGCCATCACCAAGGCGTCGCTGAACGTGCATTGCAGCCACGACGACTACCATTGCATCGACGACACCGGCTTCATCCAGGTGATGGCCAAGAACGCCACCGAAGCCGCCGACCTGAACCTGATCTCCCGCAAGATCGCCGAGCTTTCCCTGACGCCGGCCATCGTCGGCCAGGACGGCTTCCTGACCACGCACCTGATCGAGTCGGCGCTGCTGCCGGAGCGCGAGCTGGTGCAGGAATTCCTCGGCAAGCCGGACGACATCATCGATACGCCGACACCTGCGCAACAGATGCTCTACGGCCCGAAGCGCCGCCGCGTGCCGGCCATCTGGGACGTCGACGCGCCGATGGTGTCGGGCGTGGTGCAGAACCAGGATGCCTACATGCAGGCCGTGGCCGCCCAGCGGCCGTACTTCTTCGATCACATCGAAGGCATTGCGGAAGCCTGCATGGCGGAATACGCCGGGCTGACCGGTCGCCGCTACAACCGCATCGCGACTTACAAGGCCCAGGATGCCGAATACCTGCTGGTCGGCATGGGCTCGATGATCGTCCAGGCGGAACGGGTCGCCGACTACCTGCGCGAAACGCGCAACATCAAAGTCGGGGTGGTGAATATCACCATGTACCGCCCCTTCCCGGGCGACCTGCTCGGCCACGTGCTGCGCGGCAAGAAGGGCGTGGCGGTGCTCGAGCGTACCGACCAGCCGCTGGCCGAAGACCTGCCGCTGGTGCGCGAACTGCGCGCCGCCCTGACCAAGTGCCTGGAAAACGGCGCCGCCGGCATGGATGCAGAGAAGCCTTATCCGGAATACGCCGCCTATGGCCCCGGCGACATGCCGCGCCTGTACTCCGGCAGCTACGGCCTGGGTTCGCGCGACATGCAGCCCGAGGCGATGATCGGCACCATCGAGAACATGCTGCCCGAAGGCAAGAAGCGCAAGTTCTTCTACCTGTCGGTCGATTTCGAGCGCGAGGCGCTCAATCCCAAGGACGAGATCCACCAGCAGCAGTTGCAGGAGGCCTATCCGCGCATCAAGGAAATGGCGGTGCGCGGCTCCGAGAACCCGAACCTGCTGCCCAAGGGCGCCATCACCGTGCGCATGCACTCCGTCGGCGGCTGGGGCGCCATCACCACCGGCAAGAACCTGGCGGTAACGCTGTTCGAGCTGCTCGGCTACGACATCAAGGCCAACCCGAAGTACGGTTCGGAAAAGAAGGGCCAGCCGACCACCTACTACCTGTCGGCCGCACCCGAGCCGATTCGCATCAACTGCGAATACGTCTATGTGGACGTGGTGCTCTCGCCCGACCCCAACGTCTTCGGCCATTCCAACCCGCTCTCCGGCCTGAAGAAGGGCGGCACTTTCATCATCCAGTCCAACCTCGGCGCCGAGACCTGGGCCAGCTTCCCGACCTGGGCGCAGAAGTTCATCGTCGACAACGACATCCACGTCTTCTACCTCGACGCGTTCCAGATCGCCCGCGAGGAAGCCGGCAGCCCCGAACTGCAACTGCGCATGCAGGGCAACGCGTTCCAGGGCGCCTTCTTCGCCGCCAGCCCGGTGATGAAGAATGCCGGTCTCACGGAAGAGCGGCTGTTCCATGCCATCGAAGCCCAGTTGAAGTCGAAGTTCGGCGGCAAGGGCGCCTCGGTGGTCGAGAACAACCTGAAGGTGGTGAAGCGCGGCTTCATCGAGTTGCATGAGATCGCCGACAAGCAGGTCGGCGTTTCCCGCAAGAAGCTGGTGAAGAAGGATGCCGGCCTGCCGATCATGTTGCAACGGATCCCGGAGGCGGACGGCAAGGTGTCCGACATTCATCGCTTCTGGGAGCAGACCGGCCACTTCTACGCCACCGGCAAGGGTTCCGACAACCTCGTCGACCCCTTCATCGGCACCTCGCTGATGCCGGCCGCCACCGGCGTGTTCCGCGACATGACGGGCATTCGCTTCGAGCATCCGGTGTGGATCGCCGAGAACTGCACCGCCTGCGGCAACTGCTATACCGGGTGTCCGGACAGCGCCATCCCCGGCCTGGTCAGCTCCGTTGCCGACATCTTCAACACCGTGGTGAATCGCATCGAAACGCGCGGCACGCCGACGCGCTTCCTCCGCCGCGCGGTGCGCACCGTCGAGAAGCGCCTGCGCGCCATGATCGAGGGCGATGGCGTCGCGGTGCGACCCCTGATCGGCCAGGCGATCGATGCCACGGTCGCCGACGCGCCCGAAACGGAACGCGAGAAGATGGGCGAGGAATTCAAGTTGTTCAGCGCCGAGCTGGGCGACTTCCAGTTCGCCACCACCAAGCCGTTCTGGACGCAGAAGGAGAAGAAGGGCAAGGGCAGTGGCGGCCTGTTCTCGATCACCATCAATCCGATCACCTGCAAGGCCTGCGCCCTGTGCGTCGACGTCTGCGAGGATGACGCCCTGAAGATGGTTACCCAGACCGACGACGGTGTCGACCGGTTGCGCCAGGACTGGAATTTCTGGCTCGACCTGCCGACCACGCCGAAGGAATACAGCCGCATCGACAGCCTCGACGAGAAGATCGGCGCGCTGGAAACGCTGCTGCTCGACAAGCACAACTACCAGTCGATGAACTGCGGCGACGGCGCTTGCCTGGGCTGCGGCGAGAAGACCGCGATCCACTTGTTTACCTCGACCGTGACGGCGCTGATGCAGCCGCGCGTCAAAGCCTTCGTCGAGAAACTCGACACCCTGATCGCCGGCCTCGAACAGCGCATCCGCCTCAAGGTCACCGAGTCGATGGATGTCGGCGACACGCGCGCCATGCTCGCCGCCGTCGAGGACGCCAGGGAAAGCGACCTGACGCTGGCCAAGCTTTCGGACCGCGTTTCCGCCGGCAAGCCCTCGCAGCCGATCGACCCGGCCTGGATGCGTACCGTCGCCCAGACGCTGGAACGGCTCAAGGACCTCAAGTGGCGCTACCTTGAAGGGCCGACCAAGCGCGGTCGCGCCGAGATGGGCATCGTGAATTCCACGGGCTGCACCTCGGTGTGGGCCTCCACTTATCCTTACCATCCGTATCCCTTCCCCTGGACCTCGCACCTGTTCCAGGATTCGCCGTCGGTGGCGATGGGCCTCTTCGAGGGCCACATGGCCAAGATGGCCGAGGGCTTCAAGGCCGTGCGCCTGGCGGACATGGAGCTCAAGGGCGAATACGTGCCCGATCACCATGAGGACTTCTTCCGCCGCTTCGACTGGCACAAGTTCAGCGAAGAGGAATGGCTGCTCTGCCCGCCGGTGGTCAGCGTCGGCGGCGACGGCGCCATGTACGACATCGGTTTCCAGAACCTGTCGCGCGCCATGATGTCGGGCATGCCGATCAAGGTGCTGGTGGTCGATACGCAGGTGTACTCGAACACCGGCGGCCAGGCTTGCACCTCGGGCTTCATCGGCCAGGTGTCCGACATGGCCCCGTGGGGCAAGGCGCAGAAGGGCAAGCAGGAAACGCGCAAGGAGATCAGCCTGATCGGCATGGCGCACCGCACCTCGTATGTCATGCAAGGCACCGTCGCCCATGTGAACCACCTGCTGGAAAGCTACATCGATGGCCTCAACTCGCGCCGTCCCGCGCTGTTCAACATCTACGCCGTCTGTCCGCCCGAACATGGCGTCGGCGACGACACGGCCGTGGCGCAGAGCAAGCTGGCGGTGGAATCGCGTGCCTATCCGCTGTTCCGCTTCGACCCGGATGCCGGCATCACCTTCAGCGAGTGCGTCAGCCTCGAAGGCAACCCGGCGATGGATGCCGACTGGCCGACCTACACGCTGAAGTACAAGGACGAGAGCGGCGCCCAGAAGTCGATGGAACTGCCGCTGACCTTCGCCGATTTCGCGGCCACCGAGGCGCGCTTCGGCAAGCACTTCAAGAAGGCGCCGCAGGAAACCTGGAACGGCGACATGCTGCCGCTGGCCGAATTGCTCGCCCTGTCGCGCGACGACCGCGAAGGCAGGTTCCCCTACATCTGGGCCGTCGACGGCAAGAACCGGCTGATCCGCCTGCTGGTGACCGAGGAGCTGACCCGGGCATCGGAAGAGCGCATGCATTTCTGGCGGCAATTGAAGGACATCGCCGGAGTATCGTCGCGCGGTGCGGAAGATGCGACGGGCATCGCCGAGCAGGTGCGCGCCGAACTGATCGCCAAGATCACGGCCAGCCTGGGCGTGAGCGGCGGCGACATCCTGCCGGCCGCCGCGGGAGCGGAAAAAGTCAGCCGTGGCGATACGCCGAGTGGATCGGGTGATTACGACGCCTGCTGGATCGAGACGCCCGAGTGCACCGCCTGCGACGAGTGCATCAATATCGCGCCCAAGGCGTTCGCTTACAACGACCAGAAGCTCGCCGTCGTCGTCAATCCGAAGGGCGCCAAGTTCGCCGACATCGTCAAGGCGGCCGAGAAGTGCACTGCGGGCTGCATCCATCCCGGTACGCCGTGGAATCCCGCGGAGCCCGGCCTCGACAAGCTGATGGTGCGCGCGGCGAAGTTCAACTGATCCGCATGAAGCTCCTCAACTACTTTCGCGGCGAAGCCTTCCAGCGCGGGGTGCATCCGCCCTCGCGCAAGGAGGCGACGGCCGATCGGCGCATCCGCCGCCTGCCGTATCCGCCGCGCGTGACGGTGCCGCTGTCGCAGCACATCGGCAAGCTGCCGCATGCCATCGTCAAGGTCGGCCAGGAAGTCGTGCGCGGCCAGCCGATCGCCCGTGCCGACGACTGGCTGTCGGTGCCGCACCACGCGCCGGTTACCGGCGTGGTCGAAGCGATCGAGTTGAAGCCCTCGGCGCGCGGTCCGTGGACGCAGTCGATCGTCATCCGCGCGCATGCCAGCGCGACCCAGGAAGACCTGTGGGGCCAGCCGCGCGATCTCGATTCCGCCACCGGCGCCGACATCCTGCAAGCCGTCTGGGATACCGGCATGGTCGGACTCGGCGGCGCGGCCTTTCCGACCCACGCCAAGCTGTCGGTGCCGAAGCAGGCGCACGTGCATACGCTGGTGGTGAACGGCTGCGAATGCGAACCCTACCTCACCTGCGACCACCGCGTCATGGTCGAAGACGCCGACGACCTGGTGCGCGGCATCCGCTACGCCATGCGCGCCACCGGGGCGGTGCGGACCATCGTCGGCATCGAGGACAACAAGCCCGATGCCGTTGCGGCGGTCGGGGCCGCCATCGTGCGCGCCAATGCGCCCGAGGGCGTGATCCATGCCGAAGCGGTGCCGACCAAGTATCCGCAGGGTTCCGAGAAGATGCTGTTGATGGCCCTGTTCGGCTTCGAGATACCCTCGGGGCAACTGCCGGTCTCGATGGGCATGGTGGTGAACAACGTCGGCACGCTGGCGGCGCTGGGCCGGCTGCTGCCGCGCGGCCAGGGCCTCACCGAGCGTGTTGTCACCATCACCGGCCCTGGCGTGGCGCGGCCGGGCGACTACCGCGTACCGCTCGGCACCCCGCTCAAGTTCGTGCTCGACCATGCCGGCGTCGAAGCGACGCCCGGCCTCGACCGGCGCCAGATCATCCTTGGCGGGCCGATGATGGGCCAGGCCATCGCCTCGCTCGACGTGCCGATTACCAAGGGCGTGTCGGGCGTGCTGGTGTTCCGCCACGACGACATGGTGGCCAACGACAACCGCAAGACCTATCCGTGCATCAAGTGCGGCGAATGCGTCGAGTCCTGCCCGATGGGCCTCAACCCGTCGACGCTGGGCATGCTGGCGGCCAAGCGCGAGTACGACCTGATGGGCAGCGGTTACCATCTCGGCGACTGCTTCGAGTGCGGCTGCTGCACCTACGTCTGTCCGTCCAACATTCCGCTGGTGCAGCAGTTCCGGGTGGCAAAACAGATTCTGCGTGAAAGGGCGGCCAGTTAGATGGGAACCGTAGAGATCCGTCCTGCCCCCCATATCCGGGGCGAGCGCACCGTCGAGAAGATCATGTTGAACGTGGTCTACTCGCTGCTGCCAGTCTGCCTGTTTTACATCTACCAGTACGGCATTTCGGCGCTCGCTTCGATGACGGTGGTGACGGGCGCCTGCCTGCTCACGGAACGCTGGCTCGTCAAGACCGGCACCCAGTCCGGCACGCTGGCCGACTATTCGGCGACCATCACCGGCATCCTGCTGGCGCTGACGCTGCCGCCCGGTTTCCCGCTCTGGATGGGCGCCGTGGCCGGCTTCGTCGCCATCGCGCTCGGCAAGGGCCTGTTCGGCGGCCTCGGCTTCAACGTCTTCAACCCGGCGCTGGTCGGCCGCGCCTTCGTCCAGGCGGCCTTTCCGACCGCGATCGCCACCTACACGCCGTCCTTCCTGCCCGGCCGCTTCTTCGAGTTCATCCCGTCCAGCCTCGCCTGGCCGCTGATGATGCCGGCCGACGCGACAATCTGGCTCAAGGAGAAGCACCTCGACGCCCTGGCCGGCGCCACGCCGCTCGCCAAGTGGAAGTTCGAGGGCGTCCTCGCCGGCGCCGAGGAGCTGATCACCTCGCTGTCCGGCCACATGGCGGTGGGCCCGTCGCCGCTGCTGATCCTCGCTTGCGGAGCCTATCTCGCTTTCCGCCGCTATCTGGATTGGCGGGTTCCGACCGCCATCCTCGGCGGCGCCGGCGCGGTCGCCTGGCTGCTGTACTTCTTCGGCCCGGGGCACTACCCGAACCCCTTCTTCATGCTGTTCTCGGGCGGACTGATCCTTGGCGCCGTGTACATGGCCACCGACATGGCGACCTCGCCGGTAACGCCGCGGGGCATGTGGCTCTACGGCGGCCTGATCGGCCTGCTGACGGTGGTGATCCGCTACTACAGCGGATTGCCGGAAGGCGTCATGTACGCGATCCTGATCGGCAATGCCGCGACGCCGCTGATCGAGCGCATCACGCAGCCGGCGCCGTTCGGCAAGGGCGTGTTTGGCGGCGCCCGCAAGGGCGCTTCCTATCCGCTGCATCCGGGTTACATCTCCCGCGAGGAAGCCGGCGCGGTGACGCCGAAGAAACGAATCCTGAAAAACAAGCCGAAAGCCGATGAGCGCAGAACACCCAACAGCTAGTCCCGCGCCGGCGTCACAGCCAACGACGACGCCGACGGGGGCGATGATCAGGACGCTCGGCCTGGTGTCGGGCATCTGCGGCCTCATCATCGTCGGGTCCTACCAGGGCACCTACGATGCCGTCGCCGCCAACAAGCGCATCGCCATGGAGCGGGCGGTGTTCAAGGTCGTGCCGGCCGCCAGGTCGATCGAAGAGTACTACGCCCTTGAGGGAGGGAGCATCGCGAAGGCGGGGGCCTCGGCCCCCGCCGGCGCGGTGAAGTTCTTCGCCGGCTACGATGAGTCAGGCAAGCTGGTCGGCGTGGCGGCCGAGGGCGGCGCCAAGGGCTATGCCGATACCGTGCGCATCATGTTCGGCTACGATCCGGCCTGCCAGTGCGTGAAGAACATCGGCGTCGTCTCGATGCGCGAGACGCCGGGCATCGGCGACAAGATCCTGGTCGACCGGGACTTCCTCGCCAACTTCAAGGAACTCGATGCCGGGCTGAACGCCGAGATGAGCGCACTGGCGCACGAGATCAAGACGGTCAAGCACGGCAGCAAGACCGACGCCTGGCAGGTCGACGCAATCTCCGGCGCCACCATCACCTCGCGCGCCGTCGGCAAGGCCATCAACGACACCGCCCAGGCGCTGTTGCCGAAGCTGGTGCCGAACATCGACAAGATCGGGAGCAAGTCATGACGACCGTCGCCACCGCAAAGAACTGGGACGAGTTCATGGAGGGAATCTGGAAGCAGAATCCCGTCTTCGTGATGGTGCTTGGCATGTGCCCGACGCTGGCGGTCACCGTCTCGGCGATCAACGCCATTTCCATGGGCCTCGCTACCACTTTCGTGCTGATCGCCTCCTGCGGCCTGGTGTCGATGATGCGCAACATCACGCCCAAGGAAGTGCGCATTGCCGTCTATATCGTCATCATCGCCACCTTCGTCACGGCGGTCGACTATGCCATCCAGGCGATCAGCCTCACGCTGTACGATGCGCTCGGCGCCTTCATCCAGCTGATCGTGGTCAATTGCATCATCCTCGGTCGCGCCGAAGCGCACGCCGCCAGGAATCCGCCGGTCGCTGCCATGACCAACGCCACGGGCATGGGTGCCGGCTTCACCATCGGCCTGCTGGCGCTCGGCGTAGTGCGCGAGATCCTCGGCAACGGCACCCTGTTCGGCCTGTCGCTGTTCGGCGAGGGTTTCCAGCCCTGGGTGATCATGGTGCTGCCGCCGGGCGGATTCTTCGTCCTGGGTTCATGGCTGCTGCTCTTTTCCTGGCGCGCGCGCCGCAAGCAGGCGCTGGAGGCAACGCACCATGCATGAGACTGCCTTCCAGATCTTCGTCAATGCGTTGCTGGCCAACAACTTCGTGCTGGCCATGTTCCTCGGCCTGTGCCCCTTCCTCGGCGTCTCGGGCAAGCTCGATACCGCCTTCCCGATGGGCGTGGCGACCACCTTCGTCATGCTGGTCGCCTCGCTGTGCGCCTACGGCCTCAACCTGCTGCTCTCGGCCTTCGGCCTCGAATACCTGCGGCTGATCTCCTACATCGTGATCATCGCTTCGTCGGTCCAGCTCGTGGAAATGGTGATGAAGAAGTACAGCCCGGCGCTGTTCCGGGCGCTGGGCATTTACCTGCCGCTGATCACCACCAACTGCGCGGTGCTCGGCGTCGCGCTGTTCCAGACCGCGCGCGAGTACGACTTCATCCAGTCGATGACTTTCAGTTTCGGCGGCGGCGCCGGCTTCACGCTGGCACTGGTGCTGATGGCCAGCGTGCGCGAACGCCTACAGCTTTCCGACGTACCGTCGCTGGCGCAAGGCACCGCGCTGTCGCTGATGCTGGCGGGCATCCTGTCGCTGTCGTTCATGGGCTTCGCAGGATTGGGTGGATGAGCGATTATCTGATCGTCGTCGGCCTCATCTTCGCCGTGATGATCGGCGGCATTGCCGTTGACCGGCTCTACGCGCGGTTCGCGCGGCGCAACCCGGAGCTGGGCCCGTTTCGCAAGAACGACGGCGGCTGCGGCTGTTGTGCGGCCAAGGAAGCCTGCGACGACCGCACTTCCTGCGGCGCCTGAGTCAGGACCAGGCCGCGCGGATTGCCGCGATCCCGTGTGCGCCATGCGCGCGCGCCTCCGCAAGGTCGCCCGGGCCCAGTCCGCCAATCGCGTAGACGGGTAACGGGTAGTTCGCCAGCAGCTTCGCCACAGCCGGCCAGCCGAGGCCCGGACGCCCGGGATGCGTGGCAGTGGGCTTCACGGCGCCGAGCACGGCGAAATCCAGTTGATATTCCGCGGCGCGCCGCAATTCCGCCGCCTCGTGGCAGGAGGCGGCGACCAGCGGAAAGTTCGGCCGGCCGCGCAGGCCCTTCAGTTGTTCGCCCGTCAGGTGCAGGCCGTCGGCACCGACCGCCCAGGCAAGCTGCGCATCGCCATTGACCAGCACGCGTGCGCCGTGGCGGTGACAGAGCGCGGCGGCGGCGGCGGCGAACGGTTCGCGCTGATCCGGCGGCAGTCGTTCTTCGCGCAACTGCACCAGCCGCAAGCCGTTCTGCAACGCGCGCTCCAGCAAAGTCAGTTGTGGTGACACGCCGATCTCGTGCGCGTGCGTGACGCCATAGAAGTTCGGCAGCGCCAGCGAGGCCAGCACCGGCGCGTTGGCCGGCAGCATCGGCGCCACGGTGGTCGCGCCCGGTTGCTGCCATTCCAGCGCCGAGTGCACGTGGTCCCTGACCTCACCGCGCCACTCGGGCACGCGAAAGAAATGCAGCCGGACGTGCGCGTGCTCGTAAACGTGCTCGCGCACGATCCACGGCGTGGCGTGCAGCACCTCGATCTCGAGTTCTTCGCGAAGTTCACGCACCAGTGCCTCGCGCGGCGTTTCGCCGGGTTCGACCTTGCCGCCGGGAAACTCCCAGTAGCCGGGGTAGAAGGTGTCGGGCGCGCGCCGGCCGAGCAGGAAACTGCCGTCCGGACGCTCGATGACGGCGGCGG
>JAEHDA010000250.1 GCA_016880655.1 Rhodocyclaceae bacterium | reverse complement strand
GCCAGGATGATGCCGACGTAGAACAGCCAGACCGACAGCGCATTGACACGCGGGAAGGCGACGTCCTTGGCGCCGATCATCAGCGGAATGCAGTAGTTGGCGAAGAAGCCGGTCAGTGCCGGGATCTGGAAGCCGAGGATCATCACCGCGCCGTGGGCGTAGAGCCAGACGTTGTAGTTGCTCGGGTTGCTGGTGATGGTCGGGCCGATGGTCGACAACTCGGCGCGCATCAGCAGCGCCATCACGCCGGCCACCCCGAAGGCGGCGATCGAGCCGATCAGGTAGAGAACGCCGACCCGCTTGTGGTCGGTGGTGAAGATCCATTCCTTGAGGTTCATCGCGCGCTCCCTTATGCGGTTTTGCCGGCCACGCCCTGGCGGGCAGCTTCCTGGGCCAGCCAGGCATTGAATTCGGCCTCGGGCAGGACGATCACCTTGCCGGCCATGTACGAATGCATGACGCCACAGTAAGCGCCGCAGGTGACGATGTGTTCGCCCGGTTTCCCGGGGAGGAACCAGAGGTAGGTGATCCGGCCCGGCATCGAGTCTTCCTTGACGCGGAAGTCGGGAATCCAGTGGCTGTGCAGCGTGTCGCGGCTGGTCATGCGCAGCATCACCGCCCTGCCGGCCGGCACCCGCAGTTCGTTCTGCGCTCGCACGCCGTTGGGATAGGTGTAGTCCCAGCTATACATGCCCGATTCGAGCTGGACTTCCATGCGGTCGGCGGGCACGTCGCGATAGGTGTTCCACAGCGCCCAGCCGTTGGCGGCGATGTACAGGTCGTCGGACAGGAAGACGAATACCGGGATCACGACCCAGGCGACCGCGGCGGCCGGCGAGAGCTTAGGCGCCGAGCCGGTTTCCGGATCAGCCGGCTTGCGGCGATAGCGGATCAGGAAGTACGCCATCACCGCCGCGAAGATGATGCCGATCACCGTGATGTCGATCAGCACTTCGCCCCAGAGGTGGTCCCAGCCCGCGGCCGGATCCTTGATCGCCGGCGCAGCCGCGGGGTAGTTCGCCGCGCAGGCCTGCCACGAGAGCACCGCGAGCGCGAGGCCCGCGCCTATTCTTCTAAGCATGCTTCATCCCTCCCCCATGTTTCCTGCGATACAGCCAGAATCCCGTGACCGTGAGCGCGATGCCCGTCAGCAGCGACCCGACACCAGCCAGCAGCGAGTAGTTGGGCTGGTAGCGTCCTTCCGCGTAGTTGTAGCTGTAGCAGGCGCCGGTCATCATGTCGAAGATCGCGGTCGAGTTGCTGATCCGCCCCCAGTCGGCGTCGATCAGCGCCATTTCGATGGTGCCGGCATCCATCCGGGTACCGTAGATGTAACGCGCCACACGCCCCTCGGGCGTCAGGAACACGAGCACATTCGGATGCAGGAACACCTTCTCTTCCTGCGACCAGAAGAAGCGGAAGCCGATGCTGCCCGCGAAGGCGCGCACCTCCTCGGGGGAGGCACGCAGCACGGCGTGTCGCCACGACTGACTTTTCCCGCCGCCCAGTGCCTTGGTCTTGTCGAGAAAGACAGCGGCCGTCTGCGGCGTGTCGGCCGCGTCGAACGAGACCGTCAGCACGCGATAGTCCTCGCCCAGCCTGAAGCGCTTCACTTCCGCCAGTACGCGCGCCAGGCTGGCGTTCATGGTCGGGCAGGCGCCGTCGCAGCCGTAGTAGGAGAGCAGCAGGATCACCGGTTTGCCCAGGATGTCCTGCATTCCAAACGTCTGTCCGTCGGCGTCGGTGAATATCGTGTCGCGGGCCAGCGGTTTGCCCAGGTATTTCGGTTCGTCGATGCGCATCAGCGACGGATCGATCACCGAATCGCGGTTCTGCAAGTCCGCTGCGAGCAGCGGCGGCGTCGCGGCGAACAGCGCGAACGCCAGCCACGCCCTCAGCCTCGCATGCCACTTCCGGGTCACCTTGCGGCTTACCAGAAGTAAACCTGCGAGACGACGAAGAACCAGATGATGTCGACGAAGTGCCAGTAAAGGCCCGCCGTTCGGACGAAGCCTTCGCTGGCATTCGACTTCATGGCGGCAGGCAGGCCGGCGATGAAGATGGACAGGCCGATGAAGACGTGGGCACCGTGAAAACCGGTGATGCTGAAGAACACCGTGCCGTACACGTTGGTGGCGATGGTGAAGCCCTGGTGGATCAGGTGCGACCACTCGTAGGCCGACATGCCGAGAAAGCAGGCGCCGAGCGCGATGGTGATCAGCAGCCATTTGCGGAAGCCGGCCTGGTCGCGCTTGTGCAGCAGGTGCTCGGCCCAGTGGATGGTGAGCGACGATGCGACCAGCGTTGCCGTCATCACCAGCGGCATTATCTTTGGCAGTTCGACGGTCCCTTCGGGCGGCCAGTAGGGCGCCTTGAGGCGCATGTACCAGTAGCTGACGAAGAAGGCGGCGAAGATCATCGCCTCGGCCAGGATGAACCAGCCCATCGCGCCGTACGAGAGCCCTTCTCCCTTGCCCATCGCCTCGCTGACCCAACCCGCCACGCCGGCGACGATCATGGGTACGCCCAGCCCCATGCAGATCACGGCAGCGAACGGCTGGCGGTAGACGAAGTTGAACGAGAAGGCCAGAACCAGCGCCAGAATGCCGAAGCTGATGACGAACGGCCAGACGCTGGTATCCCAATGGGCATGCGCGGCCTCGCCGTGAACGGCGTGATGTTCCATCTTGTCTCCTCCGTCGGGTTTTTTTGTTATGTCTGGTGGCAACGGGTCGAATAAAGCCACATAATCCGCCCATAACCTTATGCGACGTTTTGTCGCATAATCGAACTGCGAAGTCAACCGACAAGAGTTGCCGCAGCATAAGAACCGACGGAGGAGACGACGATGTGTAGGAGCACTCTCGTTGTGCTTGCGGCCGCATTCGCGAGCATGCAGGCATCGGCCCTGGGCAATCCCGAACTCGGCCGGCAAAAGGCCGCGGTGTGCATGGCCTGCCATGGACCCGACGGCAACAGTCCGGCACTGCCGGCACCCGCGGAACCCTGGCCGAAGCTGGCCGGACAGGTGCCGGAGTACATCGTCAAGCAAGTCCACGACTTCAAGTCCGGTCGGCGCAGCAACGAACAGATGTCGCCGCAGGCGCAGATGGTGGCGGAGGCCGATATCGCGGACATTGCGGCCTATTTCTCCGCACAGCGCATCGCGCCGGACGCGGTCGCCCGGAAGGAATTGCTCGCCAAGGGCGAACAGATATTCCTGAAAGGGAAGGGACGGCCGCAAGTGGTGGCCGCATGCGTCGGTTGTCACGGCCTGAACGGCGTCGGCAACCGCGATTGGAGCAGGATCATGGCCAAGCCGCCCGTGATCCTCGCGCCGGCAATCGGCGGCCAGCACGCCAGTTATCTGCTCAAGCAGTTGCAGGCCTACCGCGATGGCGGCCGGAAGAACGATCCCGCCCACGTGATGAGTGACATCGCCGCGCGTCTCGACGATAGCGAGATGGCAGCCGTCGCCGAGTACGTTTCCGCGTTGGGGCGCTGATCATGCAGACCTTCGAGATCTCGCGCCTGAGCGTCGGACAACGCCTGTCGGCGTTCTTCGCGCTGTGCAAACCCCGGGTCAACACCCTGATCGTGTTTACGGCCATGATCGGCATGTGGCTGGCCGAGCCCGTCATGGCACATCCCCTGCGGTTCTTCATCGCATCGTTGGGGATCGCGCTGGTAGCCGGAGCCGCGGCGGCGATCAACTGCCTGGTCGAGCGGACCAGCGATGCGTTGATGGCCCGCACCAGGATGCGGGCGACCGCGCGCGGTGCGATTTCCGCCGCCGAGACGCTGACGCTGGCGACCCTGATGGGTGGTGTCGGATTGTGGCTGCTGCACGCCTGGGTGAACGACCTGACGATGTGGCTGACGCTGGCCACCTTCCTGGGTTACGCGGTCATCTACACGGCGGTGCTGAAACCGATGGGACCGATGAACATCGTCATCGGCGGTGCGGCCGGCGCCATGCCGCCTGCGCTCGGCTGGGCGGCGATGACCGGCACGCTCGGCATCGAGGCCTTCACGCTGTTCCTGCTGATCTTCCTGTGGACGCCGCCGCATTTCTGGTCGCTCGCCTGCTATCGGCGCGACGATTTCGCGCGTGCCTCGCTGCCCATGCTGCCGGTCACCCACGGCCTTCAGTACACCTGCCGCCATGTCCTGCTCTACACGGTGCTGCTGACCGCCGCGACTCTGCTGCCGGTCTGGATCGGCATGAGCGGCGGGCTCTATCTCGCGGTCGCAGTGGTGCTCGATGCGGGCTTCCTCGGCTACGCGCTGCGCCTGGTCCGGCGCTACGACGACGCCCTTGCCCGCAAGACGTTCAGGTATTCGATCGTCTATCTGACGCTGTTGTTTACCGCGTTGATCGTCGACCGCCTGCTGAACCTCTGATCGATGACGCACGCACGGGCGATCGCACTGCTGGCTCTGTATGTCGCGTTGATCGTCGTGCCGCTCGGCGCCTATGTGCGCCTCTCGGATGCCGGGCTTGGCTGTCCGGACTGGCCGGGTTGCTACGGCAAACTGGTCGGCGTGCCCGAACACCCGGACGAGCATGCACAGGCGCAGCAGGCATTTCCGGGCAAGCCCGTGGAATCGGGCAAGGCCTGGAAGGAAATGGTCCATCGCTATGTCGCGGGTACCCTCGGCCTGCTGGTCTTCGCCGCGTGTGTCCTGGCCTGGCGCCGACGAGCGGCGGTGTCGACCGTACTGGCGGCAATGATCGTCTTCCAGATCCTGCTCGGCATGTGGACCGTCACGTTGTTGCTGAAGCCCGTCATCGTCACCGCCCACCTGCTTGGCGGCATGGCCATCGTCGCGTTGCTGACGCTCCTTGCGATGCCCGAACACGATGCATGGTCGCGTCGGTCGGCTCCTCGCGGCGCGGCCCGGCTCGCGAAACTCGCGCTGCTGCTGCTCGTCATCCAGATCGGTCTCGGCGGCTGGGTAAGCAGCAACTACGCGGCGCTGGCGTGCCAGGATTTCCCGACCTGCCAGGGAAGCTGGCTGCCGGAAATGGATTTGTGGCATGGCTACACCGTGCTGCGCGAGCTCGGTTACACGGGAGACGGCGGCCTGCTGCCCATGGCGGCCCTGACTGCGATCCACTGGACGCACAGACTGGGTGCGTTGCTGGTCTTTCTCGCGGTCGGCGCGTTGATCCTGCGCCTGCGTTCCGCCCGCGAGTGGCAACCCTGGGCCTTCGTGCTGACGGTGATGCTTGTCCTGCAGGTCGGGCTGGGTATCGCCAACGTGCTGCTGTCCCTTCCGCTGCCGTTGGCGGTGGCCCACAACTTCGGCGCAGCGCTACTGCTGCTGCACGTCGGGGCAGTCAACATGCGGCTTTCCGGGCGCTAGGGCGCCGGCCTTGTGCTATGATTCCCGGACAAAGTGCGGCTCGGCCGCACTTTCTTTTTCAGGAATGCCGACATGCCAGTCATCCGCCTGCCCGACGGCTCGGAACGCCGTTTTGACCAGAACATCACAGTGGCCGGTCTGGCCGCCTCCATCGGCGCCGGCCTGGCGAAGGCCGCGCTCGCCGGCCGCGTGGACGGCAAGCTGGTCGATACCTCGTTCATCGTCGATCGCGATGCCACCGTCGCGATCGTTACCGACAAGGATGCCGCGGGCGTCGAGATCATCCGCCATTCGACGGCGCACCTGTTGGCCTACGCGGTCAAGGAGTTGTTTCCGGATGCCCAGGTGACCATCGGCCCGGTGATCGATAACGGCTTCTACTACGACTTCGCCTACCAGCGCCCGTTTACGCCCGAAGACCTCGAAGCCATCGAGAAGCGCATGGCCGAGCTGGCGAAGCGGGACTTCCCGGTGACGCGCGAAGTGTGGCCGCGCGACAAGGCGGTCGAGTTCTTCAAGTCCATCGGCGAGCACTACAAGGCCGAACTGATCGCCGCGATCCCTGCTGATCAGGATGTCTCGCTTTATCGCGAGGGCGATTTCATCGATCTCTGCCGCGGCCCGCACGTGCCGTCGATCGGCAAGCTGAAAGTATTCAAGCTCATGAAGGTGGCCGGCGCCTATTGGCGTGGCGACTCCAGGAACGAGCAACTCCAGCGCATCTACGGCACGGCCTGGGCGAAGAAGGAAGAGCTCGACGCCTACCTCAACATGCTCGAGGAAGCGGAGAAGCGCGACCACCGCAAGCTCGGGCCGATGCTCGATCTCTTCCACATGCAGGAGGAGGCGCCGGGTTCGGTGTTCTGGCATCCGCATGGCTGGCGCCTGTTCCAGGACCTGATCGGTTACATGCGCGGCCGCCAGGAAGAGGCCGGTTACGTCGAGGTGAATACGCCCGACGTGATGGACCGCAGTCTGTGGGAGACCTCGGGCCACTGGTTCAACTACCGGGAGAACATGTTCACCACGCAGACCGAGGACGAGCGCGTGTTCGCTTTGAAGCCGATGAACTGTCCCGGCGGCATGCTGCTCTACAAACAGGGCATCAAGAGCTACCGCGATCTGCCGATCCGCATGGCCGAGTTCGGCAAGGTGCATCGCTACGAACCTTCGGGCGCGCTGCACGGCCTGCTGCGCGTGCGCCACTTCACCCAGGACGATGCCCACATCTTCTGCACCGAAGAGCAGATGGAGCAGGAGTGCAAGGATGTCGTCGAACTGATCCTCGATATCTACAAGGATTTCGGATTCACCGATGTGCGGATCAAGCTCTCGACCCGCCCCGAGAATCGCATCGGGTCCGACGATGTCTGGGACAAGCTGGAATCCGCGCTGGCGACTGCGCTTGACCATATGGGCATGGCTTACACGCTTTATCCGGGCGAAGGCGCCTTCTACGGGCCGAAGCTGGAATTCGTCCTGCGTGACGCCATCGGCCGCGACTGGCAGTGCGGCACCTTGCAGGTCGACATGAACCTGCCCGAGCGTTTCGACATCCACTATGTCGCGGCCGACAACACCCACAAGCGGCCCGTGATGCTGCACCGGGCGCTGTTCGGCTCGCTGGAGCGCTTCACCGGCATTCTGATCGAGCACTATGCCGGAGCCCTGCCGCTATGGCTTTCCCCGGTCCAGGCGGTAGTCATGAACATCTCGGAAGGCCAGGCCGACTATGCCGAGTCCGTGGCCAGGAAACTTCGGGCCGCCGGGGTGCGAACCGAAACGGATTTGCGCGGCGAGAAAATTAACTATAAAATTCGAGAACATAGCTTGTTGAAGCGGCCCTACTTCGTCGTCATCGGCGACAAGGAGAAGGCCGCCGGGTTGGTCGCCGTTCGTGCCCGGGGCAATCAGGATCTCGGGCAGATGTCCCCCGAAGCCTTGATTGGACGCCTGTTGCAGGAAGTGCAGAGCAGGGGCGCGGCGGCCTGATTTTTTTGATTTTAGGGAGTCCAGAACCATCGCTCAGGAAAAATCGCAGCGCATCAACGACGAGATCACCGCCCCCGAAATTCGTTTGGTCGGGGTGGAAGGCGAGCAACTCGGTATCGTGAATATTCGAGCTGCCTTGCAGATGGCCGAGGAGGCCGAAGTCGATCTGGTCGAAATCGCACCGATGGCCCAGCCGCCGGTCTGCAAGATGATGGACTTCGGCAAGTTCAAGTACCAGGAAGCCAAGCGGGCGCACGAGGCGAAGCTGAAGCAAAAGCAGGTGCAGGTGAAGGAAGTGAAGTTCCGGCCGGGCACCGACGACAACGACTATCAGATCAAGCTGCGCAATCTGGTCAAGTTTCTCCAGGAAGGCGACAAGGCAAAGATCACGTTACGTTTCCGGGGCCGCGAAATGGCCCACCAGGAGTTCGGTATGCGCATGCTGGAGCGCATCAAGACCGACCTGGCAGAAGTGGCACAGGTGGAGCAGTTCCCGAAGATGGAAGGCCGTCAGTTGATCATGGTCCTGGCGCCGACCAAGAAGCAGGTCAAGCACTAACTAGTAGCAGCAGGCAGCAGCAGTACCAAGAAGCGGTTGCGGGTTGTTGAAGCGTTTCCGAGTCGGAAGCCACCCGGCACCGTGTAATAAAGGAGTCTCGGCCATGCCGAAGATGAAAACCAAGAGCGGGGCCGCCAAGCGCTTCAAAGTGCGCGGCAGCGGCAGCATCAAGCGCGCTTGTGCGTTCAAGCGCCACATCCTCACCAAGAAAACCACCAAAGTGAAGCGCCATCTGCGTGGCGTCCTCACCGTGCATGAGTCGGACGTGAAATCCGTTCGCGCCATGCTGCCCAACGCCTAAGGAGACGACACCATGCCAAGAGTCAAACGTGGTGTAACGGCGCGCGCGCGCCACAAGAAGGTTCTCGTTCAGGCCAAGGGATATCGGGGTCGCCGTTCCTCCGTCTATCGCATCGCCAAAGAAGCGGTGATGAAGGCGGGCCAGTACCAGTACCGCGACCGTCGTCAGCGGAAGCGCCAGTTCCGCGCCCTATGGATCGCCCGTATCAACGCGGGTGCACGTGAGCTGGGCATGAAGTACAGCACCCTGATGAACGGCCTCAAGAAGGCTGCCATCGAGGTGGATCGCAAGGTGCTGGCCGATCTGGCCGTGTTCGACAAGCCGGCGTTCGCCGCCCTGGCGAACCAGGCCAAGGCCAAACTCGGCGCGTAATCCGGCACATTAATCGACGCGAACAAGAGGGAGGCCTCGGGTAACCGGGGGCCTCCCTTTTTTGATTCCGAATGGAAAATCTCGATCAACTCGTAACACAAGCTGCGGCCGACTTCGGTGCCGCCAGCGAACCAGCCAAGCTTGAGGAAGCCAAGGCCCGCTACCTCGGCAAGGACGGCACACTGACGGTCTTGCTGAAAGGTCTGGGCAAGCTAGGCCCCGACGAACGCAAGAGCGCGGGCGCGGCCATCAACGTCGCCAAGCAGGCCGTCGAGTCAGCCCTGGCGGCACGCCGCGACGCGCTGAAGAATGCGCAACTCGCGGCCCAATTGGCATCCGAATCGCTTGATGTCACGCTGCCCGGCCGTGGCCAGTCGCGCGGTGCGCTGCACCCGGTGACGCGCAGCCTGGAACGCATCGAGCAGCTGTTCCGCTCGATCGGCTTCGAAGTGGCCGACGGTCCCGAGATCGAGGGCGACTGGCATAACTTCACTGCGCTCAACACGCCCGAGAAGCACCCGGCGCGTTCCATGCACGACACCTTCTACCTGCTCGACGAGCTGGGCCGCGTGCAGGAGGACGTGCTGCTGCGCACCCACACCAGCCCCGTGCAGATCCGCTACATGCAGGCGCACGTCGAGCGCCACAAGCACCTCGAGCACATGCCCGAGATCCGCGTCATCGCACCGGGCCGTGTGTATCGCGTCGATTCCGACGCCACCCACTCGCCGATGTTCCACCAGGTCGAAGGCCTGTGGGTGGGCGAGCACGTCAGCTTCGCCGACCTGAAAGGCGTGGTCGCCGACTTCCTGCGCCGCTTCTTCGAGTCGGACGACCTCAAGGTCCGCTTCCGTCCTTCCTTCTTCCCGTTCACCGAGCCCTCGGCCGAGATCGACGTCGCCTTCATGTCCGGCGCACTCGAAGGCCGCTGGCTCGAGATCGCCGGCTGCGGCATGGTGCATCCGAACGTGCTGCGCTTCGGCGGCATCGATCCGGAGAAGTACACCGGCTTCGCCTTCGGCATGGGGCCGGACCGGCTGACCATGCTCCGCTACGGCATCAACGACCTGCGCCTGTTCTTCGAAGGCGACCTGCGCTTTCTTTCGCAGTTCCAATAATTATGCAATTCCCAGAATCCTGGCTGCGCGCCCTCGTCAATCCGCCGCTGTCGACGGACGAACTCTGTCACCTGCTGACCATGGCCGGCCTCGAGGTCGAGGAGCGGCGTGCCGCCGCGGCTGACTTTTCCGGCGTGGTCGTCGCCCGCGTGCTGAGCACCGAGAAGCATCCAGACGCCGACAAGCTCAAGCTGTGCTCGGTGGATACGGGCGAACACGGCGTGCTGCAAATCGTTTGCGGCGCACCCAACGTCGCGCCCGGCATGGTGGCGCCTTGCGCCCTGGTCGGCGCCAAGTTGCCCGGCATCGAGATCAAGAAGGCAAAGGTGCGCGGCATCGAGAGCTTCGGCATGATGTGCTCGGCGCGCGAACTCGGCATGTCGGAAGACCACGGCGGCCTGCTGGCGCTGCCCGACGATGCGCCCATCGGCACTGACATCCGCGCGTATCTGAACCTCGACGACACGCTGATCACGCTCAAGCTGACGCCCAACCGCGCCGACTGCCTGTCGCTGACCGGCATCGCCCGCGAGGTGGCGGCGCTGACCGGCGCGCCGCTGACGCTGCCGGCGATCGAGCCGGTCGCAGCCGTCAACAAGGACACCCGCGGCATCGTCCTCGATGCTCCCGATGCCTGCCCGCGTTATTGCGGCCGCATCGTGCGCGGCGTCAATGCCAAGGCCCCGACGCCGGACTGGATGAAGCTGCGCATCGAACGTTGCGGCATCCGCTCGATCTCGGCGCTGGTCGACGTCACCAACTACGTAATGCTGGAACTCGGTCAGCCGCTGCACGCCTTCGATGACGCTGAACTGTCGGGCGCCATCCACGCGCGCTACCCGAAGGCCGGCGAGCGACTGCTGCTGCTCAACGAGCAGACCGTCACGCCGACGGCCGACACCGCGCTGATTGCCGATGAAGCCAAGCCGCTGGCGCTGGCCGGCATCATGGGCGGCGAGCATTCCGGCATCGCCGACACCACGAAGGACCTCTTCCTCGAATGCGCTTTCTTCACGCCGACCGCCATCGCAGGCAAGGCGCGCGCGCTGGGTTTCTCGTCCGACGCCTCGCACCGTTACGAGCGCGGTGTGGACTTCGAATTGCAACGCCGCGCCATCGAGCGGGCGACGCAGCTGATCGTCGATATTTGCGGCGGCCAGCCCGGTCCGGTCACCGAGGCCGTTTCGGCCGCCCACCTGCCGGCGCGCCAACCGGTGCGGCTGAGGAGCAGCAGAGCCGTCAAGGTGCTGGGCATTCCGCTCACCACCGACCAGATCGGCAAGCTGCTGTCCGGACTCGGTACCAAGGTCGAGCGTCACGGCGACGAATTCATCGTCACGCCGCCCTCGCACCGCTTCGACATGGAGATCGAAGAGGACCTGATCGAGGAAGTCGCCCGCATTCACGGCTACGACAACATCCCCTCGCCGCCGCCCAGGGCGCAACTTGCGATGATGCCGCTGCCCG
>JAEHDA010000249.1 GCA_016880655.1 Rhodocyclaceae bacterium | reverse complement strand
GCCGGATGTTGAACTGCCGCTTCTTCCAGGCCATCCAGGCCCGGCGGGGATTGGCGAGCGCCGTGACGTAATAGATGCCCTTGAGTATGCGGATCGAACGCCAGATCGGCGTCTTGCCGAAGATGTCGCCGGCCAGCAGGGACAGCAGCGCCTCCTTGACGCGCAGCACGTTCCTCGGGTGCATGAAGATGTCGCGCATGGTCGGGTTGGTGACCCGGTAGATGAACCAGGAGAACTCCTTGGGCCCGTGCTTCATCAGGCGGTCGAATTCCTTGAGCGCCACGGCAGCCTCCTCGGGCTGCCTGAGGCAGGTGTCGATCGCATCGGCGGCGAGGAAACCGCTGTTCATGGCCAGCAGCACACCGGACGAGAACACCGGATCGATGAAGGCGTAGGCATCGCCGAGCAGCACATAGTTCGGCCCGTAGTTGCGCTCCGACACGTAGGAGAAATTGCCGGTCGCCTCGACCTCGTTGATCAGCCTCGAGTCCTTGAGGCGCTCCGCCAGCGGCGGGCACATGGCGATGCCGTCCATCAGGAACTCGGTGAGGCTGCGCTTGCCGCGGGTCTTCATGAAGTATGGCCAGGTGACCATGCCGATGCTGGTCTGGTCGTCCTGCATGGGGATGAACCAGAACCAGCCATGCTCGAACCAGTAGATCGTGATGTTGCCCTCGGCCTCGCCGGAATGGCGGCGGGCTCCGGCGAAGTGGCCATAGACCGACGAGCTGTTGTGCTTGGGATTGCGATGCTTGATCTGGAAGCGGTTGGCCAGGAAGGTGTCGCGGCCGGAGGCGTCGACCACGAAGCGGGCGCGCCAGCGCATGGTGCTGCCGTCGTCGTTTTCGGCTTCGACGATGGCGCCCGAGTTGTCCGGCAGGAAGTCGACGGACCGCGCCCGGCAACCTTCATGGACTTCGACGCCCTTCTTCTCCGCGTTGCGGATCATCACCTCGTCGAACCTGGAACGCAGCACCTGGTAGGCGTAGGGCATGGACTTGTCCCATGCCTCGGCGAACTCGAATACCTGTTTCCGGTCGTCCGCGAAGGAAACGAATTCGGCGGCGCGCTTCACCATGCCGATCGCCTTCACTTCCTCGGCGACGCCGAGGCGCTCGAACAAGGGGAGATTGGCAGGCAGCAGCGATTCGCCGATATGGAAGCGCGGGTGATGCGCTTTCTCCAGCACGACCACCTTGTGGCCCTTTTCCGCCAGCAGCGGGCCGACCGTGCAGCCGGCCGGGCCGCCGCCGATCACCAGGACATCGCATGTCATTTCCACGGCACTATTTTGCTGTTGCATCTTTCGTCACTCCCTTCTTGGTGCTTGCCGGTTTGGTGGCAGTCGTCTTCGCTGCTGGGGTGGCGGATGCCGGCGCCGGCTCCGGGGCGGCATGGCCCTGGGCAAGCATGTGTGCCACGGTTTCGGGGTGGCCGGTCACTTCCTTGACGCGGCCGGCGCCGTTCCAGTGGATCTTGTATTCGCCCCAGCTCGACCACCAGTAACGCCAGTAGGGCGCATCGAGTCGCGGGTTTTCGTTGGTCATCGGGTAGCCCAGTGACATGATGACCTGTTCCTTGGTCATGCCGACCATGATCTGGCTGCCCTGGATCGCCTTGCGCACGGCGGGCGACCAGGTCGCCAGCCTGGCCTTGGGATCGTCCTTGACGATCAGCTTGTTGACCCATTGCTCGGTGGTCTCCGCGGTCCGGCCGTAATCCAGGCCGAGCCGGAACTTCTTGCCGTCGATCTCGACGTAGGCGATATAGCGGTCGATGCTCTTGAGCAGGATCGGCGTGCCGGCCGGAATCATCGGCAGTTGGGCGTAGTTGCCGTCGTTGATCCAGTCGTTGCTGTAGTGGAAGTTGCAGCAGGTATAGCCCGTGGGCTGTGCGGGCGTCGGACTGCTTGCCGCTGGCGCAGCCGCATCCGGTTTCACTTCGTCCTTCTTGCAGCCGCCGGCGACCAGCGCGGCGGCTGCGGCAAGCACGACAATCGATCGTTTGAGCAGGAGGCTGGGCATGCTTTCTCCTTGTGTAGGCGTAAGAAACCGGCGAATTATACGCCCGCCGCCGGGAGGGGTTTCGGCATTGCCGGTGGCGCCGATCCGACCCGGCCGCTGTCCTTGGCGACCCGGCGGGAGACCTTGATCGGCGACATGGCGGCGATCGCATCGGCCTGGAGTTCCGGACTCAGTGCCGGTCGCAGTCCGAGCGGCTGGCGCGGATGCAGCTTGAACTCGCGTTTGGCGCTCTCCAGCGCCTCCTTGTTGGCGCTGAAGTAGCGCGCTGCGGCGATGGTCTCGGGCAGGTGCTTGATGATGTGCCAGAGGCTCCAGCGGTGCTGCCAGAGGCGCCTGGCGAAGCGCCGCCGATAGCCCTTGCTGTCGTAGAAACGACGCACGTGCCAGTTGTACAACGCGTCCATCTGCTCGCGCGATTCGAAACCCTCGGGTCGATAGACGAAGTTCAGGCAGTTCATCAGTCGCCAGTCCTCGATCATCTCGCCGGTCGTGTTGCTGGCGCATTCGTCCCAGATTGGTGCGCCATGCAGCGGGCTGAACTTGGTCATGTTCATCTCGTCCAGGTCGAGCGAGAGGATGAAGTCGCTGGTGGACCTGATCGTCTCCGGCGTCTCGCCGGGCATGCCGAAGATGAACAGGCCCTTGGCGCGCAGGCCGGCGGCGTGGATCTGCTCGACCGTCTTCTTCACGGCATCGAGCGTCACGCCGGCCTTGTGCCGTTCCATCATGGCCGGGTCGGCAGATTCGATGCCCATCGAGACCATCAACGCGCCCGCCTGTTTCAGCCGTGCCAGCATTTCGTCGGAGGTGTGGCCGGTGCGGATCGCGCAGTTGAACTGCATGCCGAGCGGCTTCTCGATCAAGAGGTCGCACAACTCCTCGACCCGCTTTCGTTGCGCGGTGAACAGGTCGTCGTAGAAGTTGATGTGGTAGACGCCGAACTTGTCGCGCAGGTGCTTCATGTGGTCGTACACGTACTGCGCCGAATTCGTCTTGTAGAGCCGCTCGAAGACGGTGCGATCGCAGAACGAGCAGGTGTAGGGGCAGCCGCGCGAGGTGATCATCGTCGCGCCGTGGTGTTTCGCGTAGGCGAACAGCGGCAGGTGGTAGGCGTGCGGGAAGCCTGCCAGCTTTTCCCACGCCGGGAAGGGCAGCTCGTCGAGATTGAGGATGCGCTGGCGACGGGGATTGGAGACGATCTTCCGGCCGTCGCGGAACACCAGGTTGTCGATGGTCGCCAGGGCCACACCATTGGCGAGGTCGAGTAGCGCGCCCTCGCCTTCCCCGATCACGAGGTAGTCGATTTCGGAAAAGTGCTCGAGGATGGGCGCGCCGATCGACGAGACGTGCACGTTGCCGAAGACGATCCTGATGTCCGGGCGCCGTGCCTTGATGATCGCGGACATCTCGACCGCGTCCATGAAACCGGAGGTGGTGGCCGAAAAGCCGACCATGTCCGGATTCGTCGCCAGCACGATTTCTGCGTTGGCCTCGATGCCCGGCGGTGCGTAAGGCCCCAGGCAATCATGCAGCGCCGTCGTGTGGCCGTGCTTGTCGAGCCAGGAAGCGAGTTGCAGGATGCCGATCGGCGCCATGCGATTCGCGAGCACCGAAAAATCGGGCTGGCCGGGCACGAAGTTGAATCCTGCGGGGTGGACGAGGGTGATCTTCATGGCATTTGGCGCGTGAGGCTGTCCGGGACGAAATCATACCCCGCCGATCGCGGTGATACGTGGAAACATCACGCACCGAGAAGGCTGAAAACCTTTTTGCAATCAGCGGTATTGGCCCATCGGCCGGGCGCGCGCAGGCGTCTTGCCGGGGCCATGGCTCGATGCTTGCATAGCCTTTACCCATGTTGAAGGTTCTGGTGATCGACGAATCGTGCGGCAGGGCGGCGGCCGTATGCGCCGGTCTGGTCATGGCTGGTCACCAAGTGGCTGCCGTGCTCGCCTCCGCGCGCGACCTGCCCGAGCAGGTCGCCAGCATCAAGCCCGACATCATCCTGATTGAAACGGACGCCCCCAGCCGCGACACGCTGGAGCATCTGGCCGCCATGGAGCGAGATGCGCCGCGGCCGGTGATCGTGTTCGCCCGCGAATCGGACAGCGAGCAGATCGGCGCTGCAATCCGCGCGGGTGTTTCGGCTTATGTGGTGGATGGGCTCGAACCGGAGCGGCTCGGTCCCATCATCGATGTCGCCTTGGCGCGTTTCGAGAAGCATCAGGCGCTGAAGACCGAACTGGTCGAGGCGACCAGGAAATTGTCCGACCGCAAGCGTGTCGAGAAGGCCAAGGGCATCCTGATGAAATCGCGCGGCCTTGACGAGGATGCCGCCTATTCAGCCCTGCGCAAACTGGCGATGGACCGCGGCAAGTCGATGGCGGCGGTGGCACAGGACGTGATCGACATGGCCAGGTTGCTGCTCTGAACTTGTGCGCCGCAGTAGCCGGCCGCACCGCTGCGGTGCGCCGCGCCTGACATTTCCCGCCTTGCAATGCCGGACAACCGCATCGCGACGGGCTTTCCAGCCCCTGGCACGGGCCTTGTATAGCAACAGGCAAAGTCGGGGCAAAGGCGTCCCGGCACCGGACACAGGCGTCCGCGTTTCCGCAAGGAGGCGCGCGACGCCTTTTGTTTTTTGGCATGCAATGGAGAGCAATCATGGACGAGCAATTCGGCATCAACCGGCGCGAATTCATGCGTCTGATGGGAGGTGCGGCAATGGCAGGAATGACAGGTATGAACGCCCAGACAGCGTGGGCGGCGGGCTCCGATGCGCCTGAAAAGAAGGAAGTGCGCATCGGTTTCATCCCGCTCACCGACTGCGCCTCGGTGGTCATGGCGGCGGTGAACAGGTTCGACGAGAAGTACGGCATCAAGATCATCCCGACCAAGGAGGCGTCCTGGGCATCGGTGCGCGACAAGCTGGTCAATGGCGAACTCGATGCCGCCCACGTGCTCTACGGACTGGTCTATGGCGTGCAGCTTGGCATCGGCGGGCCGAAGAAGGACATGGCGGTGCTGATGAGCCTCAACCACAATGGCCAGGCCATCACGCTCTCCAACCAGCTCAAGGACAAGGGCGCCACCGACGGTGCCAGCCTCGCGGCGCTGATCGCGAAGAAGGAGCGCGAATACACCTTCGCCCAGACCTTCCCCACCGGCACCCACGCCATGTGGCTCTACTACTGGCTTGGCGCCAACGGCATCAACCCGCTCAAGGACGTCAAGGTGATCACCGTGCCGCCGCCGCAGATGGTCGCCAACATGCGCGTCGGCAACATGGACGGTTTCTGCGTCGGCGAACCGTGGAACAACCGCGCCATCATGGACAAGATCGGCTTCACCGCCGTCACCAGCCAGGACATCTGGACCGATCATCCGGAAAAGGTGCTCGGCACCACGGCCGAGTTCGTGCAGAAGAACCCGAACACCGCGCGCGCCATGACCGCAGCCATCCTCGATGCCGGCCGCTGGATCGACGCTTCGCTGGGCAACAAGCAGAAGACCGCCGAGACCATCGCCCAGAAGGCCTACGTGAACACCGATACCGACGTCATCGTCGCCCGCATGCTCGGCCGCTACGAGAATGGCCTCGGCAGGAGCTGGGACGACAGGAACCACATGAAGTTCTTCAACGACGGGGCGGTGAACTTCCCCTATCTCAGCGACGGCATGTGGTTCATGACCCAGCACAAGCGCTGGGGCCTGCTCAAGGACCATCCGGACTACCTGGCCGTGGCGAAGCAGGTCAATCGCATCGACATCTACAAGCAGGCCGCCGCCGCCGCTGGCGTTGCCCTGCCGAAGGGCGACATGCGCTCGCACAAGCTGATCGACGGCGTGGTCTGGGACGGCAAGGATCCGAAGAAGTATGCCGACGGCTTCAAGGTCAAGGCCTGACCATGAACGATCGTGTGAACGGCTTCGCCCGCCAGGCCCTGCCGCCGATCATGGGCCTGCTGCTGCTGCTCGGCGTCTGGTACCTCGCCACGCTCAAGGGCGGCAGCATTCCCGGGCCGGCGCAGACCTGGGAGGCGGCGGTGAAGCTGTTCGCCGATCCCTTCTATCGTAACGGACCGAACGACCAGGGCATCGGCTGGAACATCCTGTCGTCGCTACAGCGCGTCGCCATCGGCTTCGGCATCGCGGCCGCGGTGGGCATCCCGCTCGGTTTCCTGCTCGGCCGCTTCACCTTCATGAGCCGGATGCTCGATCCGATCATCAGCCTGCTGCGGCCGGTGTCGCCGCTGGCCTGGCTGCCGATCGGCCTGCTGGTGCTGAAGAAGGCCGACCCGGCGGCGACCTGGACCATCTTCATCTGCTCGATCTGGCCGATGATCCTCAACACCGCCGAAGGCGTGCGTCGCGTGCCGCAGGACTACCTCAACGTCGCGCGCGTGCTCGGCCTGCCGGAATCGAAGGTGATCACCAAAGTGCTGTTTCCGGCCGTGCTGCCCTACATGCTGACCGGCATCCGCCTCTCCATCGGCACCGCCTGGCTGGTGATCGTCGCCGCTGAGATGCTCACCGGCGGCGTCGGCATCGGCTTCTGGGTGTGGGACGAGTGGAACAACCTCAAGGTCGAGCACATCGTCAT
>JAEHDA010000248.1 GCA_016880655.1 Rhodocyclaceae bacterium | reverse complement strand
TCACTGGCCATCGAAGTAGCGCGCACCCTGCTGCTTGAAGCGGCGGGTGCTGAACAGGAATTCGCAGGGATGGGCGGCGACCCGGCAAAGGCGCTCGATGACCGGCAGCACTTCTTCGCGCGAGCGGCCGTGCACCATGCAGTACAGGTTGTACGGCCACTCCGGCAAATGGCGCTTGCGACGATAACAGAGCGTGACACCCTGTTCGCGCGCCAGGCGGGCGCCGACTTCGGACACCGCTTCGTCCGGCACGTCGAACACCACCATGGCGTTGGCGGTATAGCCCAGTTCGTGGTGGCGGACGACGACGCCGAGGCGTTTCACCACGGCTGACTCTTGCCAGTCGTCGATGACCGCCAGCACGTCGGCCTCCGCCATGCCGGCCTGGTTGGCGAGGGCGGCGAACGGCCGCGCCACCAGCGGCAGGCCGGGCTGCAAGGCGGTGACGAGCCGCTGCTCGGCGGCGGACAATTGACGGCGCTCGAAGCTGCCGGCGGCCGGCCGGTCCTTGATGCCGTTGCAGAGGTCGAAACCGAGGTCGATGTGGTACTGCTCGATCAGCGGCAGCGACAGTACGCGCTGGCCGGCGTCGGCGGCGATGCTGTCGAGCACCTCGGTCAGTGCCGCTTCGTCGGCGGCCGCGACGACGAACCACAGGTTGAAATGGTGGTCGCGCTGGTAATTGTGATTGACCCCGCCCCGTACCGAGACCCGCGCGGCAACCGCTTCCAGTTGCTCAGGCGGGACGGCGATCGCGGCCAGCGTGCTGACGCCGATGCGCCAGGGCGCGAATACCGCGCCGACGCGGCTGACGGCACCGCGCCGCTGTAGCCGATCGAGCGCCGCGAGAACGTCGGCCTGCGCGCAGTCGAGCCGGCGGGCGATTTCCGCAAAGGGCTCGGCGACCAGCGGGAAGTGGCGCTGGAAGTCGTTGAGCAGCGCGAATTCGAGCGGAGAGTAGGGAGCGTCCATCCTAGAAGCCGGTTCGGTGTGCACGGGAAGTGAAGAAGATGCCGGAGGGGCTGTCAGCGGCCAGCGTTGCCTTGCGTGTGAACGTGGCAGTGTCGTAGATGCCGACCATGTTGTCGTCGCGCGCCGAAAGCCAGACTTCCTCGCCGCGCGGCGTGAACTCCATGTGCAGGATCGCCTTCCCGGGTTGAAGCGTCTGGACGATCTGGTTGCTTGGCGTGTCGATCACCTGCACCCAGCCATTGTTCGGGAAGGCGAAGTTCACCCAGATCTGGCGGCTGTCCGGGCGCGCCATGACGAACACCGGCTGGCCCTTGACCGCAATGCGGCCGACTTCGCGCCAGGTGGCGGTGTCGACCACCAGCACCTCGTGGCGGCCGATGGCCGGCAGGTAGGCACGCCCCCCGGCGACGGCCCAGCCGCGCAGGTGAGGCATCTTGAACACCGGCAGTTTCTCTTCGCCGCGGCCGTAGTTCTCGAGGATCTTCCGCGCGCCGGCCTCGGGTCGCCATGCGTCGAGCAGGGCGATGCCATCCTCGCCGAACAGCCCGGCCATGTAGTGGCGGCCGTCGGGCGTGACCAGGCCGTCGTAGGGCTGCCGACCGGCGGGGAATTTCTGCGTGCGCGGTTCGCGGGGGTTGGACAGATCGGTGAGCCAGATCTCGCCGGCGTCGAACAAGGCGTAGGCGAAACGCTGGCCGGGCAGGTCGGCGAGGCCGACGACCTTGGAGCCGGTCGGGACTTCGGACAGCAGTTCGAGCGTCGCGGCGTCGAAGACCTTGATACCGCCGGGTGTGTAGTTCTGCGCCACGACGAGGCGACCGTCCTGGGAGATGGCGCCGCCGATGCTGTTGCCGGCCTGTATGACGCGCTTGGCGATCCGCCCCAGCAGCAGGTCGATCTTGGTCAGGCCGCCGTCTCGGCCGAAGACGTAGGCGTAGCGGCCGTCGCGCGAGAACACCGCCGACGCGTGCGAGAGGTCGCCGAGGCCATCGACCCGGGCGAGGACGCTGCGTGCGGTGGTGTCGACGATGGCGACCCGGCCGCTGGCCCGCTCGATGACGATGCCGAGGTCACCCGTGCCGCGTATGGCTGGTGTCTGGGCGCAGCCGGACAGGAACAGCACCAGCAGTGTCAGCAGCGCTTTCATTCGGTGGGGAATCCTGTCATCAGCTTGTGGACGATCCATTGGATTTCGCTCTCGCTCAATATCGTCTTCCACGGTGGCATCGCGGTGCCGGGGCGACCGCCATGGATGGTAGCCTCAAGTCCTTCCAGCGGTTTGTCGCGGAGCGCTTCGGCAGTGAGCGGCGAGCCCAGTCCACCGGTCAGCTTCATGCCGTGGCAGGAGCCGCAATCCTGGCGCACCAAGTGAATCAGTTCGCGCTGGCGGGCCGGAGCAGGCTCGCCGGCCTCTACCGCGGCGGCTGCAAGGGGAACGGCGAGGAAGGTGAGGGCAGGCAGGGCAAGTTTCATGGCGCCTAGGATGGCGTCTGGCGATCGTGGCCGCCTTGACTCGAATCAAAGGCTATTCCGCAACCTCGATCATGCCCCTCATTTCCTCGTGGGGGCCGCAGCGATAGGGATACCGTCCCGGCTTGTCGAACGTCCTCGAATGGCGTTCGCCGGGGAACAGGCGATCGGATTCGATGGCGCCCGGATCAAGGAACAGGACCGAATGGCTGGTCCGCTTCTCCTTGTTGATCCAGGTTACCGTGGTGCCGGGCCTGACTTTCAATTCCGACGGGGTGAACTTGTAGTCGGCGATGCCAACCTCAACGACCTCCCCCGCATGACAAACGGGGACAGCCAGGCAAAGCCCGACTGTCCCCGCCATGAGGAGACGCAGGATCACTGCTTGGCTGCTGTGATGTCGGCCTTTGCGTCGATGCCCAGCGTGTAGCCCATCGAGACGTGATGGAAGCGGCCGTTGGTATGGTCATCGTGGATGGCCATGCCGAAGTTCACCGTCTTGCCCGCCGCCAGCGCGATGTCGCCAGTGCCGCCGGCAAGTTTGCGCGCGAAGGTGACGGTCCAGGTATCGCCCTTCTTCTCGCCCTTGGCCTCGATCAGGGCCGTGCCGCCGGTCATTTCGCGCTTCTCGGCGATGTGGCCGTCGGTGCCCTTGTTGGCCTTGCTCGTCCATTGCAGCAAGTCGTAGAAGACGCCGCCGGCAAGATTGGCGCCGGTCACATACTTGGTCTTCTTGTCGTCCTTGACGTCCGGCATGGTGCGGACATCCTGGTGGCAGGTGGCCCAGCAGGCGCCGCGCTGTGACATGTCGACTTCCTTCTTCCCCGACTTGACCATGATGCCGTCGTTGGCGAGCATGAAGGCCAGCTTGACCTGGTTGTCGGCGTCCATCTTGTCGGCGCCGCCGGCCGGTTGCTTCCAGCTGAAGCGCATGTACAGGTTGGCGCCGTCATGGGCAGCCTGGACGGTGACGGGAATCGAAGCTGCCTTGCCCTTGATGACGTGGGGCTCAAGTTTCTGGCCGGTGGCCATCTTCTTGCCCATGTCCGCCAGTTCCTTCTCATGGCAGGCGACGCAGGTGTCGCCTTCGCGCATGCCTCTGGCGCCGCTATGCTCGGTGCCGTTGACGATCCATTCGATCGGCGAGACACCGGGATAGAGGACGGTGACGGTGCGGCCCGGCACCTTGCTCCAGTCGGCGGGCGCGCCGGCGATGGCGGCGCCGCCCCAGGCAACGAGGCCGAGTGCAATGGCGGTGGCTTTGAGATACTGCTTGGTCATGATTTCTCCTTGGGTCTTGTCGAATCGGGTCGGCACGAATCGGGACTCGTCATTCGTCATCCTCGTCCTTCATGCCCTTTGGCTTCTGGTGGGCGATGCCCTTGTGGCAATCGATGCAGGTCTGCTTGCGCTCGACAGCCTTGGAGTGCGGTTGCTGGGCACGGGGCTGCTGCTTTTCAGGATTCATGCCATCGAAACTGTGGCAGTTGCGGCATTCCCGCGAGTCGCTGGCCTTCATTCGATCCCATTCATGCTGCGCGAGTTCCAGCCGCTTGGCCTCGAACTTCTCAGGCGTACTGATGCTTCCGGTGATCTTGCCCCAGACCTCCCCCGATGCCTGAATCTTGCGTTGCATCTTGTGGATCCAGTCCTTGGGTACGTGGCAGTCGGAGCAGATGGCGCGCACGCCGGTCCGGTTCTTGAAGTGCACGGTCTTCTTGTATTCCTGATAGACCGTGTCGCGCATCTCGTGGCAGGAGATGCAGAATTCCAGTTCGTTGGTCGCTTCCATGGCGGTATTGAATCCGCCCCAGAAGAAGATGCCGGCGATGAAGCCGCCGGCCAGCAGTGTCAGCAAGGAGTACCTTGCGCTTGGCCGCCGCAGTGCTCCCAGAATGCCGGTCTTGTTGCCCGGTTCCATGTGTTTGTTTCTCCGTATCGTGGAAGTAAGCGGGGCAGCCTAGGCTGCCCCGCGATCCTTCTTAGTATATGTCGTGCTGTGTGTTATAGACGTTGAACTTGCCGGTCGGCGTGATCATCTTCGGATCGGTGATCACCTTCTTCACGGCCAGCGTCTTGTCGTCATAGACCACGATCGCCGACTGGTCCGTCTTGCCGCCCCACAGGGACATCCAGACTTCGGTGCCGTCGGCGCTGTATTCCGGATGCACGGCACGACGGATGGCCTTGGTTTCGGGCAGGCCGGAATCCTTGGCGACATTGATGATCTTCTTCGGCTTCGACAGGTCGGCCATGTCCCATACCGCAACGGAGCTGGCGGTCTCGCGGTCCGGGTTCTGCGGCGCGTCGGCCCAGAAGTGCTTGGACTTCGGATGGGTCTTGACGAACAGGTTGCCCGGCACGTGCTTCATTTCCTGGACGACCTTCCAGTTGTTCGACTTGTACTTGGCGAACTTCGGGTTGTCGGACGGTGTGCTGATCAGCGTCACGACATCGGCGCCGAGGTGCCCGGTTGCCCAGACCGGACCGAACTGCGGGTGCACGAAGTTGGCGCCGCGGCCCGGGTGCGGAATCTTCTTGGTGTCGATCAAGGCTGCCAGCTTGCCCAGCTTGGTGTCGACTGCGGCAATCTTGTGCGATGCGTTGGCGGCCACCAGGAAGTAGCGCTTGGACGCATCCCAGCCGCCGTCGTGCAGGAACTTGGCGGAAGCGATGGTCGTGGTCTTCAGATTCTCGATGTCGGAATAGTCGACCAGCAGGATCTGGCCGGTTTCCTTGATGTTGATGACCCATTCCGGCTTGATTTCCGAGGAGACGATCGAGGCCACGCGCGGCTCGGGGTGGTACTCGCCATCGACGGTCATGCCGCGGGTGCTGACGACCTTGCGCGGCTTCAGCGTGTCGCCATCCATGATCACGTACTGGGGCGGCCAGTAGGAACCGGCGACGGCATACTTGTCTTCGAAACCCTTGAACTTCGAGGTATCGACGGAACGCGCATCGAAGCCGATCTTGAGTTCGGCGACCACGGCGGGCTTTTCCATCCAGAGGTCGATCAGGGAGAGGCGACCGTCGCGGCCGATCACGTATACATAGCGGCCGGACTTCGACAGGCGGGAGATATGCACCGCATAGCCGGTCTTGACGATGCTGCGGATGTCCTTGGTATCGCCGTCGATCAGTGCCACTTCGCCCGTGTCACGCAGCGTGACCGAGAACATGTTCTTCAGGTTGAAGCTGTTCATCTGCTTCTTCGGCCGCTGGTCGACCGGCACGAGGAGCTTCCAGGACTCCATCGTTTCCTTGAAGCTGTACTCCGGCGGTACATCGGGGGTGTTCTGGATGTACTTGGACATCAGGCTGATTTCATCCTTCGACAGGATGTCGTCGAAGTTCACCATGCCGCCTTCGGTGCCCAGCGCAATGATCTTTTCCAGGCGGTTCTGGCCCAGTTTCAGCGTGCCGCCTTCCTGGGTGCTGCCGTCCGGCAGCTTCTTGGTCCAGTGGGGCTCGAGGTTCTTGCCGGTGGCGCCCTTGCGCAGCACGCCGTGGCAGCCGGCGCAGCGCTCGAAGTAGATCTTCTTCGCCTGAGCTTTTTCGTCGGCGGTCATGGTTGGCGGCGCGTCTTGCGCGAACGCCTGTGCGATGGAAAAAGGCAACGTCGCCAGTGCTGCGGCGCCAACGATCCAGTTCGATTTCTTCATAACATCCCCCTATAACGGATTGGCCGAAAAGCAGCGCATGTGCGTGCTTGGCCGCCACTTTCCTCGCCCGGGAGCTGAAAAACCTTGACTGCTGTCAAGCTTTTGGGCTGTTGCCGAAGGCCGCCATCAGGGCGAGTCCCGGATCTTTGGTCAGCGGAAGCGCGGAAAAATTCGGTAAAGCCACATTCGAAGCACCTGCGCACTCGGGAGCGGCGACGGCCGGATTACATCGCCATGGTGCCGATCGTAGCAGTTGCCCATGCGGCGCGCGGACGGACCGGCAATTCCCGATCCCGTTAGATCCGCACCACAAAAGGGCGGGCAAAGGAAAAAATATGGCGAGGCCGCATGCGAAAGGACTTGAAGGCCATCGAAAGCGAAGTACAATCGGCGCGGCTGTATGCCCATATCTCTACCGATCAACCACAAGGAGGTACCCGCGTGAACAAGTCCGAACTGATCGAAGTTGCCGCCAAGGAAGCCGCTATCAGCAAAGCCGCCGCCGAGAAGGCGCTGTCGTCGATGATTGGCGCCGTCGTCAAGGCCGTGTCGAAGGGCGATACCGTTACCCTGGTTGGCTTCGGCACCTTCAAGTCCGCCAAGCGCGCCGCCCGCACCGGCGTGAATCCGAAGACTGGCGAGAAGCTGAAGATTGCCGCCACCACCGTGCCGCGCTTCACCGCCGGCGCCGCCTTCAAGGCCGCCGTTGCCGGCAAGAAAGCCGCCAAGAAGAAGTAATCCAGGATTACGACCCGATTGAAAAAGGCCCGCCACAAGCGGGCTTTTTTTCGTTCACGCGCCGCACGCGTCGGCGCGCGCTTCCTTATTCCGCTTCGCCGTCGAGCGCGGCGGCCAAGTCGGCCAACAGTGGCGGCAACTCGCCGCTCATCAGCGCGAAGTTGGCTTCGAAGAGATCGTCGCCATTGTCGGCCTGACGTTCGGCATCCTCTTTCAGCACGTCGAGAAACGCCAACCGCTTCACCTGCAATTGCTCGGTGAGCACGAAGGAAATCCGGTCGCGCCAAGTCAGCGCCAGTCGCGTCACCGCCTTGCCGTTGGCGATGTGGCGGCCGATCTCGTCGCCGTCCAGCGGGTGCCGCACATAGCGCACCACGGCCTTGTCTTCGCCGGCTGCGCGCAGTTCGCAGTCGCGGTCGATGGTGAAGCCGCCCGGCGCTTCCTTGCCGGCCAACCAGCCGGTCATCGCCGTACCCGGTGCGCTGCGCGTGCGGAACAGCTTCAGCGGCAGGTCGTCGAGCGTGAGCTTCAGGTGTTCGAGCACTTCCTCGGCCTTGGCCGGGCTGGCCGCGTCGATGACCAGCCAGCGGTTGACCGGGTCGATCCAGGCATAGACCAGCCTGCGGGTAACCAGTGCGCGCGGCAACAACTCGGCCGTCACCTGCTCGCGCATGTCGCGCGCCTGCGCGCGGCCCGGCTTGAAACCTTGTTTCACTTCGAGCTCCGCGAGGCGCGATTGCGTGTACTGACGGATCACGCTGCCCGGCAATAGTTTGTGTTCGAGGCCGAGCGCGACCAGCCACTGGCGATTTACCGCGACGAGCAGCTCGCCTTCATTGCCGCGCGGCGGTACCCAGCCGCGCGATTGCATGTCGAAGCCGCCGCAAGGCTGGAATGCCGCGCGCTCCAGCTTTTCGGCGAGCTGTGTCGCGTCCCATTGCCAGTCGTCGCCGAGGCGGTAGATTTGCAGGTTGCGGAACCACATGTCGGATGACTCCAAATGGAAAAGGCCACCGCGTCGCGATGGCCTTGCTGTTCTGGTGGGCGGTACTGGTTTCGAACCAGTGACCCCTGCCGTGTGAAGGCAGTGCTCTACCGCTGAGCTAACCGCCCATCCTGCGGAGGCGCGCATTTAACCACAGTCGCCGGCGGCCGGTCAAACCGCCGTGCCGGTAGAATGCACGCTTTCCCTTGTCTGTCCTGCCATGACCGCCAGTCCCCGCGCAGTTAGAACCCGCTTTGCCCCCAGCCCTACCGGTTACCTCCACATCGGCGGCGCGCGCACCGCGTTGTTCGCCTGGGCCTATGCCCGCCGGCATGGCGGTACGTTCATCCTGCGCATCGAGGATACCGACATGGCTCGTTCGACGCCCGAGGCGGTGCAGGCGATTCTCGATGGCATGCAGTGGCTCGGCCTGGCGCACGACGAAGGCCCGTTCTACCAGATGCAGCGGATGCCACGCTACAAGCAGGTGATCGCTCAGATGCTCGCGGCCGGCACTGCGTACCACTGCTATACCTCGCCCGAGGAGCTGGATGCGATGCGCCAGGAGCAGATGGCGAGGCACGAGAAGCCGCGCTATGACGGCCGCTGGCGGCCCGAACCCGGCAAGGCGCTGCCGACGCCGCCAGCCGGTGTGGCGCCCGTGGTGCGCTTTCGCAATCCGCTCGATGGCGTGGTGGCGTGGGACGACGGCGTCAAGGGCCGCATCGAGATCGCCAACGCGGAACTCGACGACTTCATCATCGCGCGCGCCGACGGCACGCCGACCTACAACTTCTGTGTGGTGGTGGACGACTGGGACATGGGCATCACGCACGTGATCCGCGGCGACGACCACGTGAACAACACGCCGCGCCAGATCAACGTGCTGACGGCGCTGGGCGCGCAGGTGCCGCAGTACGCACACCTGTCGATGATCCTCGGCGACGACGGCACCAAGCTCTCCAAGCGCCACGGCGCGGTGTCGGTGATGCAGTACGACGAGGATGGCTACCTCCCCGAAGCGGTGCTCAACTACCTGGCCCGCCTGGGCTGGTCGCACGGCGACGAGGAAGTGTTCACCATGGAACAGTTTGTCCAGTGGTTCGACCTCGACCACATCACCTCGTCGGCGGCGCAGTTCAACACCGAGAAGCTCAATTGGCTGAACGCGCACTACATGAAGTCAGCCGCGGACGCACGCCTCGCCGGCGAAGTCGCGCGCCGCCTGGCGCGGCGCGGCATC
>JAEHDA010000247.1 GCA_016880655.1 Rhodocyclaceae bacterium | reverse complement strand
TGGTAGGCGACGGTGGTCTCGTCGATCTCGCTGATGGCGCCTTCCTGCGCGCGCAGGCAGCCGGCGAAGTAGCGGAAGTGATCGGAGGCGAGGGGAATGTCGGCGGCCAGCGTCTCGCGGATCGGCTTGCCGTTGTCCACCGTCTCGGCGTAGGCCAGCAGCTCCAGGTTGGCGTCGATGCGGTCGGCGATCTTGAGCAGGATGTTGGAACGCTCGGCCGGCGAGGTCTTGCCCCACTTGTCGGCGGCGGCATGGGCGGCGTCGAGCGCCAGTTCGATGTCCTCGGCGGTGGAACGCGCGGCCTGCGTGTAGGGCTTGCCGCTGACCGGCGTGATGACATCGAAATATTGCCCCTTCACCGGCGCGACCCACTTGCCGCCGATGAAGTTGTCGTACTTGGACTTGTATTGAAGCTTGGCGCCGGCGGCGCCGGGGGCGGCGTAGATCATGTCTTGTCTCCTTGGTTTGGTATGGGTATTTGCGGCAGTCCATCCATCGCAGGGAGCGTGCCAGCCGCCAAGGGATTGATCATCAAGGGAAAGTCAGTCATGGTGGTACGCCGGGCGACGTGCCATTGCGGGACAGGTGTCCCGAAACGGGACAGGTAGGAGCGAGTTTCGGCGCTACCACTTGTCGAAGCGGCGGAACTGCGTAAAGTGAGCTGCTGACAGCTTCCCGCAAGAGGAAGCCGGCGAATGGATGCAGGAGGAGAGAGACATGACCCCGATTCCGAGAGAAGGGGGTGCGGCATTGCGTCGTGCCCGCCACCAGTTGCTCGAATGCGGCGAGTTGCCGCCCGGCTTCGCGCACGCCACCGTCGCCCGCTCCTGGCAGCGGTGCTTCAGCGCCGGGCTCGCGCCAGTCGGGCGTCTGCCCGAGGTGCCGCACCTCTCCGCCTGCCAACTCGCCCACGCCGCCGGGCAGCAGCGCGAGTTCATCGCCCATGCCCGGCCGGTGATGGAATATCTCCACGCCCAGACGCGCGACTCGGGCAGCATGGTGATCCTCGCCGACGATCGTGGCGTGCTGCTGCAAGCCCTGGGTGATACCGACTTCCTTGGCCGCGCCGAGCGCGTCGCGCTGATGCCCGGCGCGTCCTGGAACGAGCGTTACCGGGGCACCAACGCCATCGGCACCGCGCTGGCCGAAAGCGCCGCCGTCACGGTGCATGCCGGCGAGCATTATCTCGAACGCAACGGCTTCCTCACCTGCGCCGCTGCGCCGGTCACGGCGCCGAACGGCCGCCTGCTGGGCGTGCTCGACATTTCCGGCGACCAGCGCGGCCGCCACCCGCACACCTTCGGCCTCGTGCAGGCGGCGGCGCAGATGATCGAGAACCGCCTGTTCGACACCCGCCACAGCACCGGCCTGCGCCTGCGCTTTCACTCGCTGGCCGAGGGCATCGGCACCGTCGCCGAAGGCATGCTGGCGCTGGCGGAAGACGGCTGGATCGTCGGCGCCAACCGCACCGGCCTCCAACTCCTCGGCCTGTGCAGCGCCGATCTCGGCGCCACGCCGGTGTCGCGCCTGCTCGACCTCAGCCTGCAATCGCTGTTCGACTGGGGCCGCCGTTCGCCGGACCAGCCGATGCTGGTCAATGGGCAGGGCGGCCGCCGCTTCTTCGTCCGCGTCGAACTCGGCCGTCGGCCCGTTGGGGCACAAGCCGCGACGGCGAAACCGATCGATGCGCTGGCCGCCATCGACACCGGTGACGAGCGCCTCGCCGCCGTGATCGACCGCGCGCGCAAGGTGCTGGGCAAGACGATTCCGCTGCTGCTGCAAGGCGAATCCGGCGCCGGCAAGGAAGTCTTCGCCCGCGCCATGCACGACTCCGGGCCGCGCGCCGGCGCGCCCTTCGTCGCCGTCAATTGCGCCGCGTTGCCCGAGAACCTGATCGAGTCGGAGCTGTTCGGCTACGTGCCCGGCGCCTTCACCGGCGCGCGCCGCGAGGGCAGCCCCGGCCGCATCCGCGAAGCGCAGGGCGGCACGCTGTTCCTCGACGAGATAGGCGACATGCCGCTGGCGCTGCAAGCCCGCCTGCTGCGCGTCTTGCAGGAGAAGCAGGTGACGCCGCTTGGGGGCGGCAAGGCGATTCCGGTCGACTTCACGCTGGTCTGCGCCACCCACCGCAACCTCAAGGCCGACATGGATGGCGGCCGCTTCCGCGCCGACCTCTACTACCGCATCAACGGCATGGCGCTGACGCTGCCCGCGCTGCGCGAACGCAGCGACTTCACCATGCTGGTCACGCGCCTGCTCGACGATCTGAGCGGCCGGCGCGACATTGCGCTGGACGCATCGCTGGCCGCCGCCTTCGCCGAGTATTCCTGGCCGGGCAACCTGCGCCAGCTCGCCAACGCGCTGCGCACCGCCTGCGCGCTGCTCGACGAGGGCGAGACGCTGATCGGCTGGCAGCACCTGCCCGACGACCTGAAAGACGAATTGAGCCGGCCAGCGCCGCGCGCCGGCGACGATGAACTGCCTGCCGATCTGCGTGCGTTGTCAGACGTCGCCATTCAGCGCGCCGTCAGCGGCTCCGCAGGCAACATGTCGGAAGCCGCGCGGCGGCTCGGCATCAGCCGCAACACGCTCTACAGGCGCTTGCGGCGTACCACCATGGCTGACTTTGCGGGGGCGGACACCGGGGCCGCGACCTGACGGGCTTGTCCGTCAATCGTTGAAGCGGACCGGTGCGGCAAACCATAGCAGCAGGCCGCCGATCATCATGCCGATCGCTATCTTGACCAGCATCGGCCAAGGGCCCCCGCCGGGAGCGACGATCTCGAAGCTCTCCAGAAATACCGTTTCGCAGGCCCCATTGCCGGAGTCCGTGCGCACTGTGCTCGTCCCGCGCCGGAAGCCGGGGCCAACATTGTGCGAGTACTCGGCGAGAAAGCCGGAGAAGTGGATCTGGTCGCCGACGCGCGCCTTGCGGATGCGTTTTGCGATAGCGTCGTCGGTGGTCAGCAGGTGGTTGTTGGAAATGGCGGCCCGGTCGAAGGCCGCGTACGCCTCGCGCGACGACGTCTGCAAGTTGCACACGAACTGGCCGCTGGAGAAGCTGATGTCGCGGTAGGCGCCGCTGCGTGCGTTTTCGCCGAAGACGACGCAGAGGTCGGCGACGTTGAGGTTGTCGTTCCATTCCTTGTGTATGTAGTCCCACCAGGTATCCGAGTCATGGCGGCTGACCACCAGCCCGTGCAGGTCATAGCGGTGCAGCGGCTGGACGCTGTAATCGACGCCGCCGGCCCGGGCGGTGAACGCCGATCGATCTACCGCCACCTGGCGCGGGTCGTCGAGCAATTCGGGGCGGAGCAGATGCGCGGGCGGCAGGGAATCCTCGTTCCACAGGGCCAGCAGCAGAAGGACCAGGCCGGCAAGCATGAGGAATTGGCCGAGGCGGAACATGGGGTCGGGTCGTGTCGGGGCTGGGCGGCAAGGATACGTGATCTACCTTCTATAGTCCCTTGCGGCGTACCGCCATGGCTGACTTTTTTGGGGGCGCAGTCGATTGCAGTGCTCAACCGATCAAGGCGACGGCCTTGATTTGTGCGTAGACCGTGGCGCCCGGCTTGAGGTCGAGGCCGCAGGCGGAGCGGTGGGTCAGGCGTGCCACCACGGCTGACTTTCCGACCTTCAGCTTTACCAGCGCCAGCGCGGGATGGGCGTCGTCGGCGATCTCGGCCACCTCGGCGGGCAGGCAGTTGAGGATGCTCGACTCGTGCTGCGGTTCGAGGGCGACGCTGACGTCGCGCGCGAGGATGCGCACGCGTACG
>JAEHDA010000246.1 GCA_016880655.1 Rhodocyclaceae bacterium | reverse complement strand
TGATCTGGTAGTTGTGCAGGCGGCCGCGGCGGATGGTCAGCCAGTGGCCGAGCGAGCCGCGCGCGGCTTCGACGAGGCCCATGCCTTCGGCCTCGACAGGCAGTTCGCCATCGATGGAGAAGGGTTCGCCAGGCCGCAGGGCTTCGGCCCAGGCTTCCATGGCCGGCAGCAGGCGGGCGACTTCGAGCAGGCGGGCGACGACGCGCGCTTCGACGCCGCCGCCATCGCGGGCTACCAAGTCACGCGCCAGTGGATGGCCGGCGACGAGCTGCCGCGCCAGCGCGCCGGTCTCGACCACTTCGCCGCCCAGGCGCGGCGCCTTGCACCAGGTGTAGGCGGCGTCCTTGTCGGCGATCGGCAGTGTGGAGCCGCGCAGCGGCGGCAGGGGCGCCTCGGCGTCGGCATACCAGGCGTGGCTGACGTCCTCGGCGATCTGCGCGGGATCGAGCAGCGCCGGGCCGCCGGCCCAGACGCCTGCCGGCCACCAGCGACCGGCCTCCTGTTCATAGGCGCCGTAGCTCATGAAAGCGACGCCGGCATGGCCGAGGGCGCGCAGGTTCAGCGCCGTCGAGGCGCGCAGGAAGAGGCCAAAGTCGCTCCCGGCATGGCGTTCCGCCCAGGCCGCCAGTTCGCTCGCCGACGAGAGCGCGGCCACCGCTTCGAGCGAGTCGCCGAACAGCGTGCGTTCGAGGAAGGCGCGGAACTCGCGCAGCACGCGCAGCAGGCGCAGGCGTTCGGACGCGTTGATGGGATGCGTCGAGCCGCCCGGCTGCAAAGTCAGCGTGTGCGGCCACTTGCCGGCCAGGAGTCCCATGGCGCGCATCCAGCCGGCGCGCGCGGGCAGGAAATCACCAGCCGCCGAGCCGGTCACCGCCTTGAAGCGCCCCGAGGCGGCGTGCCACCACGGCTGACTCTTGTAGCGGTCGCGCGCGAAGTCGGGCATGAAGAAGAGGTAAAAGTGCGTGACGTGGTCGGCGACGTTCTCGACCGCGTGGATCAGATTCGCCGCCAGCCGGCCGTTGTCCGGCGGCTTGATGCCCATCGCCGCTGCGAGCGCCTGCGACGCGGCGGCCGACTGCGAGACCGAGCAGATGCCGCAGATGCGCGGCACGAAGACCAGCGCATCGAGCGGCGCCTTGCCTTGCAGGATCTGTTCGAAGCCGCGATAGAGCGAACTCTTGACGCGCGCTTCGCGCACCGCGCCGTCGGCGACGTCGAGGATGACCTCGAGGTCGCCCTCGACGCGATTGAACGGCCCGACGGTCAGGCGACTCAAGGCCGCCTCATGGCTTCTTGGCCGGACGCGGCCAGTGGATGATGTGGTCGGTGGTGGCATTCTGGCGCACGCGCGCGGGCGTTGCCGACTTCGACAGCGCCGCCAGCGCAATGAACCACGCTTTGGGCATGTCGAGCGGCAGGCCGATCGGGATGCCCGCCACCTTGGGCGTGCTGGTGAAGGGATGGCCCGGCTCCTCGAAGCCGGGCTCCGTACAACTGATGCAGGCATAGCCGCCGTCGGTGCACGAACCGCTGCCGTTCCAGGGTCGCAAATTGCAGTCGGCATGCGCCTGGGTGCCCTTGCAGCCCATGTGCTCCATCAGGCAGCCCTGGTCGCCGTTCTTCCCGGCGCTGGCCTTGAACTCATAGAACTCGTTGCGGGCGCAACCATGGTGCACCAGCACGTCGGTATAGAAGCGCGGACGGGCCAGTTCGTCGATGTCCGCTTCCTTCATCTCGCCGCGCGCAAGCGCCAGCAGCGTCTCGGTCACCCAGTCGGGATGCGTCGGGCAGCCCGAGACATTGATCACGGGCAGGCCGTCGCCGCCGCGGAACGGCGCGCCGAGCAGGCCGCCGGGATTGCCGCCGTCGTATTGCAGGCCGCAGGCATCGGTCGGGTTGATGCCCGCCGCGGTGACACCGCCGAAGGCGGCGCAGGAACCCATCGCCACCACATGCCGCGCGCGCGCCGAAAGAAGGCGCACCCATTCGATCATCGGCCGTTCGGTGCCGGCCATGACGTGGAAGCGACCGCTGCCTTGCGGGCCGCGCAGCAACGAGCCTTCGATGCAGAGCACGTCGAACGGCGTGCCGCCATCGACGCAGGATTCGAGGATGGCCAGCGATTCGTCGGCACAGGCTTCGGAAATGCTCGGGTGCCAGACGATCTCGATGCCCGCATCGGCGAGCGTCGCGAACAGCGAACCCCATTCGCTGCCCAGCCACGACAGCGTGCAGCCGCCGCAACCGCCCGATTGCAGCCAGACGAGTTTCATTCCGCCTGCTCCAGTCCGTAGCGCGCCAGCTTGGAGCGCAGGCCGACACGCGACAGGCCCAGTTCCTCGGCGGCGCGGCTCTTGTTGCCGCGCAGGCGGATCAGGGTTTCGCGAATCACTTCGGCTTCGATGCGCTCCACGC
>JAEHDA010000245.1 GCA_016880655.1 Rhodocyclaceae bacterium | reverse complement strand
TGCCTACCTGGGCGAGGAGGGGCTGGAGAAGGGCATCCGCGTCAAGACTTCCTCCTATGCCCGCCACCACATCAACGTCACCATGTGCCGGGCCAAGTTCTCCGGCACCTACGCCAACTCGATCCTGGCCAACATGGAAGCGACCGAACACGGCTACGACGAGGCACTGCTGCTCGATGTCGACGGCTTCGTCGCCGAGGGCGCGGGCGAGAACCTGTTCGTCATCAAGGACAACAAGATCTACGAGCCGGAGATCGCCTCGGCGCTGATCGGCATCACGCGCGCGTCCGTGCACGCGCTGGCGAACGAACTCGGCTACACGGTCACGTCCAAGCGCCTGACGCGCGACGACATCTACATCGCCGACGAGGCCTTCTTCACCGGCACCGCCGCCGAAGTCACGCCGATCCGCGAACTCGACAACCGCCAGATCGGCTCCGGCTCGCGCGGCCCGATCACCACGAAAATCCAGAGCCTGTTCTTCGACGTGGTGAACGGCAAGGTCCCGGCCCACGCCGACTGGCTGTCCAAAATCTAAGGAACGCACGATGGCTGAAATCAACGATACCGCCCGCGAAGTCGCCGTCACCGCGCACGATTTGCCGCTGCACTGCCCGCGTCCCGGCGCGCCGCTGTGGGCGCGGCATCCGCGCGTTTTCCTCGACACGCTGACGAGCGGCGAAGCTGTCTGTCCGTACTGCGGCACGAAATACACCTTCACGGGCGAAAAACCGAAAGGTCATCACTGAGAGTATCGCTGACCGTGCCGTATCGCATCCTGATCGTCGCGCCGTCATGGATCGGCGACACGATCATGATGCAGCCGCTGTTGATGCGGCTGAAGGCGCGCGAACCCGACGCCGAGATCCACGTCCTCGCGCCGGCGTGGAGCGCGCCGCTGCTCTCGCGCATGCCCGAAGTCGCGGCGAGCATCGAGAACCCCTTCGCCCACGGCAAGTTCGACTGGGCTGGCCGCCGGGCCCTTGGGAGGCGTCTCACCACGGCTGACTTTTCCCAGGCCTACGTGCTGCCGAACTCATGGAAGTCGGCGCTCGTTCCCTTCTTCGCGAAGATTCCCAAGCGCACCGGCTACACGGGCGAAGCGCGCGTCATCCTGCTCAACGACCGCCACACGCTCGACGAAGCCGCCATGCCGCGCCTGGTCGACCGCTATGCCGCCCTCGCCGGCCCTCTGGACAGCCCCACGCCGAATCCTCACCTCACCTCGACGCCCGAACAGCAGCGGGCCGCGCGCGCCGCGCTCGGCTTGCCGCAAGACATCGCGCCGATCATCTTCTGCCCCGGCGCCGAATACGGCCCGGCCAAACGCTGGCCGGCAGGGCATTTCGCGGCGCTGGCGAAAAGAGTCAGCCGTGGTGGTACGCCGCCGTCACCGGTCTGGGCCGTCGGTTCGGCCAAGGACGCGCCGATTGCCGAGGAAATCAGCCGCCTGAGCGACGGTGCGGTGGTCAACCTGTGCGGCCGCAGCAACCTCGAACAAGCCATCGACCTCATCGCCGGCGCACATGCCGTGGTCAGCAACGACTCCGGCCTGATGCATGTCGCCGCCGCCCTCGACCGGCCGCTGGCGGCGCTCTACGGTTCGTCGAGCCCCGCATATACGCCGCCGCTGTCGCCGCATGCGAAAATAGTCTCGCTCAACCTCGAATGCAGCCCGTGCTTCAAGCGCGAATGTCCGCTGGGGCACCTGAACTGCCTGAATCAACTGCAACCGGAACGGGTTCTCGCGGCACTGGCTAACGATGCCTGACAAACCGATCTTCCCCACCCCCCAGGATGCCGAAGCGGCGTTCTACGACGCCATCGAACGCGCCGACCTGGAAGCCATCATGTCCCTGTGGGCAGAGGACGAGGAGATCGCCTGCATCCATCCCGGCGGCCCGCGCCTGGTCGGCTATGCCGCCATCCGCGACGCCTGGCGCCGCATCTTCGAAGGCGGGCCGCGCCTGAAGGTGCGCCTGTCGGGCAACACCGCGGTGCATAACCCGTTCACCGCCATCCATACCGTCATCGAGCACATCTCGGTACGCGACGACGAATCGAAGCGCGCCCCGGTCATCGCCACCAACATCTTCGTCCGCAGCGCACTGGGCTGGCGACTGGTGGTGCACCACACCTCGCCCGCGCCGCCGGACAGTATCAACGAAATGCCCAAGGTACTTCACTAACCCGCACCTGCCGGAGACAAGAACATGACCACCATCGCCCCCGAAATCTTCAAGGCCTACGACATCCGCGGCATCGTCGACAAGTCGCTCACCGCCGACGCCGTGCGCACCATCGGCCAGGCCATCGGCTCGGAAGCCCGCGAGCGCGGCCTGAAAACCATCGCCATCGGCCGCGACGGCCGCTTGTCCGGCCCCGAACTGGCCGGCGCGCTGGCCGAGGGTATCAACAAGGCTGGTGTCGACGTGGTCGACATCGGCTGCGTGCCGACGCCCGTCACCTACTTCGCCGCCTTCGACCTCGGCACCGAGAGCTGCGTCTCCGTCACCGGCAGCCACAACCCGCCCGACTACAACGGCCTGAAGATGGTGCTCGGCGGCCAGACGCTGTTCGGCCCGCTGATCCAGGACCTGAAGAAGCGCATCGACGACGGTCGCCTCGCCACGGGCAACGGCAAACTGCGGCACGCCGACGTCAAGGAGGCCTACCTGAAGCGCATCGTCGGCGACGTCAAGCTTGCCCGGCCGATGAAGATCGTGGTCGACTGCGGCAACGGCGTCGCCGGCGGTTTCGCGCCGGAGCTGTTCCGCCGCATGGGCTGCGAGGTCATCGAGCTTTTCTGCGAAGTCGATGGCAACTTCCCCAACCACCATCCCGATCCTTCCAAGCCCGAGAACCTCAGGGACGTAATCCGCGTCCTCAAGGAAACCGATGCCGAGCTGGGCCTCGCCTTCGACGGCGACGGCGACCGCCTCGGCGTGGTCACCAAGGATGGCGAGATCATCTACCCCGACCGCCAGCTGATGCTGTTCGCCGCCGACGTGCTGTCACGCAACCCCGGCGCGCAGATCATCTTCGACGTGAAGTGCTCGCGCTGGGTCGCCGAGTCGGTGCGCTATCAGGGCGGCAAGCCGCTGATGTGGAACACCGGCCACGCCTTCATCAAGGCCAAGCTCAAGGAGACCGGCGCGCCGCTGGCCGGCGAGATGAGCGGCCACGTCTTCTTCAAGGAGCGCTGGTTTGGCTTCGACGACGGCATGTACGCCGGCGCCCGCCTGCTGGAAATCATCAGCCGCTGGCAGGACGCCAACTGGCCGCTGAAGAACCTGCCCGACGCGATCTCGACGCCCGAACTCAATATCAAGATGAAGGAAGGCGAGCCGCACGCGCTGATTGCCAGACTACAGAAAGAAGGCAAGTTCCCCGGCGCCCGCGAACTCATCACCATCGACGGCGTGCGTGCAGAGTACAAGGACGGCTTCGGCCTCGCCCGCGCCTCCAACACCACCCCCGTCGTCGTGTTGCGCTTCGAAGCCGATAACCAGGCGGCGCTGGAGCGCATCCAGGCCGAGTTCAAGGCCACGCTGGAAACCATCTGGCCGGGCCTGCACGTCACCTTCACCAGCGGCGGGCATTAGGCGGCGTACCGCCGCGGCTGACTATTGCCGCGGCGTAAGAGGGCACGCCCTACAATCTGCTTTCGACCCAGCTCCGTACCGAGGCGAGCGCCGTGGGCAGCGCCGCGGCATCGGTGCCGCCGGCCTGCGCCATGTCGGGCCGGCCGCCGCCCTTGCCGCCGACTTGCTGGGCGACCATGTTCACCAGCTCGCCGGCTTTCACCCTGGAAGTCAGTGATGGCGTCACGCCGGCAATCAGGCTCACCTTGCCATCGACGACGCTGGCCAGCACGATAGCGGCGGATTGCAGCTTGTCCTTCAGCTTGTCGAGCGTCTCGCGCAGCGCCGTGACGTCGGCGCCGTCCATGGTCGCTGCCAGCACCTTGATCCCCTTGATGTCGACGGCCTGGCCGGCGAGGTCGTCGCCCTGCCCCGAGGCGAGCTTGGCCTTGAGCCGCGCCAGCTCCTTTTCCAGCGCGCGCACGTTGTCGAGGATGCCGGAGACGCGCTCGGCCAGTTCGTCGGGTTGCGTCTTCAAGAGCGCCGAGACGCCCTGCACGCGGCGTTCCTGTTCCTGCACGTAGCGCAGCGCGTTGTTGCCGGTGATGGCCTCGATGCGGCGCACGCCGGCCGCGACGCCCGCCTCGAAGGCGATCTTGAACAGGCCGATGTCGCCGGTGCGGGCCACGTGGGTGCCGCCGCACAGTTCCTTCGAGGAACCGATGCCGACCACGCGCACCTCATCGCCGTACTTCTCGCCGAACAGCATCATGGCGCCGGACTTCTGCGCCTCGGCGATCGCCATCAGGCGCGTGTCCGTCGCGGCATTGGCGAGGATTTCGTTATTAACGATCTCCTCGACCTCGCGGATTTCCTCGGCGCTCATGGGCTGCGTGTGGGCGAAGTCGAAGCGGGTCTTGTCCGGATCGACCTGCGAGCCCTTCTGCTGCACATGTTGGCCGAGCACTTCGCGCAGCGCCTTGTGCATCAGGTGGGTGACCGAGTGGTTGCGCGCGGTGGCGGCGCGGGCGGCGGTGTCGACGCGTGCGGCGACGCTCTGGCCGACGGCCAGCTTGCCGGTGCGGACGATGCCGTGGTGGCCGAACACCGTCGCCTGGATCTTCAACGTGTCCTCGACGGCGAAGAGGCCCGCGCCCTTGATCTCGCCGCGGTCGCCGACCTGGCCGCCGGACTCCGCGTAGAAGGGCGTGTTGTCGAGCACGACCACGCCGAGCTCGCCTTCGTTCAATTCCTTGACCGGCGTGCCGTCCTTGTACAGCGCCAGAATCTTCGCCGACGTTTCCAGCTTCTCGTAGCCGTGGAAACGGCTTTCCGGGCCGTCGTAGTCGAGTGCCGTCGCCATCTTGAACTTGCCGGCGGCGCGCGCCTGTTCCTTCTGGCGCGCCATGGCGGCATCGAAGGCGGCGGCATCGACGGTCATGCTGCGCTCGCGGCAGATGTCGGCCGTGAGGTCGAGCGGGAAGCCGAAGGTGTCGTGCAGCTTGAAGGCCGTCTCGCCGTTGAAGACTTTCACACCAGCCTGCTCCATCGCGGCCAGCTCGCCTTCGAGGATGGCCATGCCGTGCTCGATGGTAGTGAAGAAGCGGTCTTCCTCCTGCTTCAGCACGTCCATGACGCGTTTTTCATTGGCTGCGAGTTCCGGATAGGCGGCGCCCATCTCGGCGACCAGGTCGGGCACCATCTTGTGGAAGAAGGCGGCGCGGGCGCCGAGCTTGTAACCGTGCCGGATCGCGCGACGGATGATGCGGCGCAGGACGTAGCCGCGCCCTTCGTTGCCTGGGATCACGCCGTCGGCAAGCAGGAAGGAGCAGGCACGGATGTGGTCGGCCAGCACCTTGAGCGAGGGCGAATCCATGTCGGCGGCGCCGGTCGCGCGCGCCGCAGCGGCGATCAGATTCTGGAACAGGTCGATCTCGTAGTTGCTGTGCACGTGCTGCAAGACGGCGGCGACACGCTCCAGGCCCATGCCGGTATCCACGCTCGGCTTGGGCAGCTTGTGCATCACGCCCGCTTCGTCGCGGTTGAATTGCATGAACACGTTGTTCCAGATCTCGATGTAGCGGTCGCCGTCCTCATCCGGCGAGCCGGGCGGACCGCCGGGGATTTCCGGACCGTGGTCGTAGAAGATCTCGGTGCAGGGGCCGCAGGGGCCCGTGTCGCCCATCATCCAGAAGTTGTCGGAAGCGTAGCGCGCGCCCTTGTTGTCGCCGATGCGGATGCAGCGCTCGGCCGGCACGCCGACCTGTTTGGTCCAGATGTCGAAGGCCTCGTCGTCCTCGGCATAGACCGTCACCCAGAGCTTGTCCTTGGGCAACTTGAACACGCCGGTCAGCAGTTCCCAGGCGAAGCTGATCGCGTCCTGCTTGAAGTAGTCGCCGAAGCTGAAGTTGCCCAGCATCTCGAAAAAGGTGTGGTGACGCGCGGTGTAGCCGACGTTCTCGAGGTCGTTATGCTTGCCGCCGGCACGCACGCATTTCTGCGAGGTGGTGGCACGCTGGTAGGGACGCTTGTCGAAGCCGAGGAAGACGTCCTTGAACTGGTTCATGCCCGCGTTGGTGAATAGCAGCGTCGGATCGTCATGCGGCACCAGCGAGCTGGACGAGACGATCTGATGACCCTTGGAAGCGAAGAAGTCGAGGAAGGCCTGGCGAATTTCGGAGCTTTTCATGGCGAATGCGGGGATTGGTGCAATGCACTGATTTTACGCGATCAGCCATGAAAAAAGGCCCGCGGGGCGGGCCTTTTCGGGGATGGCAGCACCGCTCAGCGGGCGCGCTGGCGGTCGTGCTTCTGGCGATAGATGCGCTTGCTTTGCACATCCTGCGCCTGATGGATGCGGGCGCGCTCGCCCTTGGTGACGACGCCGTCGGACTTGGCGCGGGTTTCCATGTTCTCGACGCGCTGCTGGCCGCGCTCCAGTCGGGCGGTTTCGCGGGCGTTGAGTTCGCCGGAGGCGACACCCTGATCAATGCGGCGTTCCTGGTTGGCCTGGCGCTGGTCGATGCCGGGGGTGGCGGCGGACTGCGCGAAGGCGGGAACGGCGACGACGGCGGCAACGGCGGCGGCGATGAGATGGCTCTTCATGGTGTGGTTCCTCCTGATCGGTTGTTGGGCTTATCCCGGAGCACAGATTACGGACGCTTCCCGGCGGCCGCCAGCGGGCAACTGTAACGCAAGCGCGGCAAGTGTAAGTATTTGTGAAGACCCGCTCTACAAGGCCGGTTTCGCCCAGAGCTCGGGATGATCGGTGAATATTGCCGTCGCCCCCATTGCCAGCAGGCGCTCCGCTGCGGCGCGATCATTCACCGTGTAGCAGGCGATGGCCATGCCAGCCTCGCGCACCGC
>JAEHDA010000244.1 GCA_016880655.1 Rhodocyclaceae bacterium | reverse complement strand
GTCATGCGCTCCTTCCTGCGCGCCGATCCGGACATCATCATGGTCGGCGAAATGCGCGACAAGGAAACCACCGCGATCGGCATCGAAGCCTCGCTGACCGGCCACCTGGTGTTCTCCACCCTGCACACGAACAGCGCCCCCGAGTCGGTGGTGCGCCTGCTCGACATGGGCATGGATCCGTTCAACTTCGCCGACGCCCTGCTCGGCATCCTCGCCCAGCGGCTGGCCAAGCGCCTGTGCGTCAAGTGCAAGGAAGCCTACCGGCCGTCGGCCGAAGAGATGCAGCACTTCCTCGACGAATACTGCGAGGAACTGATGGCGACCTCGTCCTTCCGCGCCAACCCGAAAGCGGCCAAGGAGTCATTGCAGAAGCAGTGGCTCAAGGACTACGGCAAGGACGGCCATTTGACCCTGTACCGGCCCAAGGGCTGCGAAGCCTGCGGCAACAGCGGCTACAAGGGACGCATCGCCCTGCACGAACTGATGGTGGGCAACGACGAGATCAAGCGGCTGATCCAGGAGCGCGGCCGTGTGTCTGAACTGCTCGGCCAGGCCATGGAAGACGGCATGCGGACCCTCAAGCAGGACGGCATGGAGAAGGTTATGCAAGGCATCACCGACATGAAGCAGGTGCGAATGGTCTGCATCAAGTGACGGAAATCGTCACATGCTGCCGCGTTTCGGCGCCGCAATTCCGATTAACGGCTGAAAAGGCCCCGATTTCAGGCGTTTCAGGGCTGGCACAGCGATTGCTCTAAGGTAACTGCGCACATCCTGTGCATTTCGCCAAGGAGAGATTCATGAAAAAGGTTCAACAAGGCTTCACCCTGATCGAACTGATGATCGTCGTCGCCATCATCGGCATCCTCGCCGCCATCGCGATTCCGCAGTACAACGATTACACCGCCCGCGCCCAGATGTCCGAAGCCATGAACCTGGCCGCCGGCCTGAAGACGGCCGTGGCCGAAATCGCCAGCCAGACCGCCATTGCCGACGCCGACAGCGGCGCCAACGGCATTCCCGCTGCCGCCACTGTGACCGGCAAGTATGTGTCCACGGTTGCAGTCGCCAATGGTGTCATTACCGCGACGATGAAGGGCGCCGGTGTCGCAACCGCGATCCAGGGCGCGACCCTTGTGCTGACGCCGACCGAGAACCTCGGCTCTGTCTCGTGGGCCTGTACCACCAGCGTCGCCGACCAGTACGTGCCGCAAGCCTGCCGCTAATCCGGTTCTCGCGGTAGTCCGACCAAACCCCCGCTCCGGCGGGGGTTTTCATTTCTGCAGGGTGAATGAGTCAACCAGGTCCGGCCCGATCACCGCCCGCAACACAGTCTGATCCTCGCCTTCCCGCACCCGGCGGGAGAACCACCAGACCGCACCCTTCTTGACCGCCCAGTCGGCCTCGGTGCCGGAGAGCAGCAGGGCGGCCAGGCGTCCCAGGGTCGGTTGATGGCCGACCAGTATCAGCGTACCGCCACGGCTGACTTTTGAATCGGGCCAGCCGGTCGCGGCGAGCAGGTCGGCGCAGTCCGCGCCGACGCCGATCTTCGGTTCGATCTCGAAGGGCAGGCCGAGCGCGTGCGCGGTTTGCTGGGTGCGTTCGGTGGGACTGACCAGGACGGTGGTGTTGCGCGGCAGGTGGGTCTTCAGCCAGGCGGCGATCTTGCGCGCCTGCTTTTCGCCGCGGGCAGTCAGGCGCCGCTTGGCGTCGGGCGCGCGGCCATCGCCGTCTTCGGCCTCGGCATGGCGCCAGAGGATCAGGTCCATCGTCGTCCCTTGTTGCTCGTCGGGCGTCATTCTGGCCGGTTTGCGTTGCATGGCGGTTACCGGTGCGGCAGCGTCCGCAGTCGCTCCAAGAGGTTCGGCAGGCGGGCCATCAGTTTGGCATGGCGCGGCCCGTGCCAGCCGCCGATCAGGGTGACCGCTTCGCGCAGCCGCTCGTCGTGGCCGGCACAGTCCATTAGCAGTTGGCCGGCGTTGGCGAGGTCGTTGAGTTCGCCGAGCGTTCCCTGTACCTCGGCCAGCCAGCTCGCCAGGCGACGCTGCGCTTTGCCGCGGGCGAGGGAGGAGAAGAACTCGAGCGCGTAGCGCAGGCGCTTGATGCCGATGCGCAGGGCATGCAGGCTGGCGGGATCGTCGAGCCGCGCTTGGGCGGCCAGCGCGCGCACCTTGCGGTGCAGGCGCTTGACCCGTTCCGTGGCGAACGCGGCGATGGTTTCCGTGGCCGGTGCGTTGTGGAGGTCCGGCGCGTGCAGCAGGGCGGCGAGGCCGATCATCAGCCGGCCGAACTCACGCGATTCCAGGTGGCGGACGGCGCTGCGCCGCGCGGCATGCCGCTCGTCGGTGATGATGCCGGCCAGTGCGGAGAGGCGCGGTTCGGCGGGCAGGGCGGCGATCACCGGCGCGCAGATTTCCGCCAGCAGGACGTCGAGATCGCGCGCGCGGCCGAGCTTCGCCATCATGTCGCGCAGCGATGGCAGCAACGCCGCGGCATAGTCCTCGGGCAGGCTGGGGGAGAACAGGCGCAAACCGGCGCGCAGGCGGCGCGTGGCGACGCGCATCTGATGGATGTATTCCGGGTCTTCGCTGGCGACGGCACCCGCGTGGTTCAGTTGCATCTGGTCGAGGCAGGAAAGTGCGATGGCGCGGAAAGCCGCACGCGGCGACATGTCCGGCGCAAGCGGGATGTTTGCGGCCTTGGCGGGCGCGGGCGTTGCGTGCAGGTGCAGGCGAACGCCGCGTTCGGCTTTCGACAACGGCGCCGGCAGCAGAGGCAGTTGCGCCGCCAGCGCATCGGCGAGGTCGAACAGCGCGGTGACCTCGCCGCCGGCCAACTCGATTTCCAGTTCGGAGATCGCTTCGCGCCGGCCGTCGGCGGCGATCCAGCCGCGGTCGAACATCAGCAACACATTGCCGAACGACCAGGTGGTGCGGCGAAAGCTGGTCTCGAACAGCGGCGTCAGCCGCGACAGCACGGTGCGTTTCTCCAACCGGGCGCGAACGGCGGCATCGTCGACCGCCGAGAAATCGAAATGGCCGCCGTAGGGCGTTTCCCATTCCGGCCGGGCGGAAAGGCCGCCGGCGCTGCTGCCGGCGCACTTGACGGTCTGTAGCCAGGTGCGGCCCTGGCGGCGGAGGCGTACCGCCACGCCTGACTTTTTCAGCGCCAGATCGGGCGTGTCGTAGTAGATGCCGATGAGCTGCGCGGTCTGCCTGCCGGTCGCGGACTTCAACAGGGGATTGCGCAGGAAGGCGCGTTGCGCCGATTCCGGGAGCGCCAGCTTGAGTTCGATTTCGT
>JAEHDA010000002.1 GCA_016880655.1 Rhodocyclaceae bacterium | reverse complement strand
CCGCCGCGGCGCAGCTTCGGCCTCGGCGAATCCGAACTCGGCATCGCCGCCAACATCGATCACACGCTACGCGGACAGCTGACGCTGGCGCTGCCGCCCGAAGGCGGCGCCGAGGTGGAGGAAGCCTACATCCAGACGCTGGCTCTGGGCGGCGGTGCCACGCTCAAGGCCGGCCGCTTCCTGTCCGGCATCGGCTATGCGAACGGCCAGCACGCCCACGCCTGGGACTTCGTCGACGCGCCGCTCGCCTACAAGGCCATGCTCGGCGGACAGTGGAAGAACGACGGCGTACAGGCGAAATGGATCGCGCCGACCGACCTGCTGGTCGAGGTCGGCGCCGAGGCCGGGGCGGGCGGGTCGTTCCCCTCCACCGACCGCAACAAGAACGGCAACACGGTCGGCGCGCTGTTTGCGCACGTCGGTGGCGACGCCGGCATGTCGGGGAGCTGGCGCGCGGGCCTGTCGGTGCTCGGCGCCTCGCCGCAGGATCGCCAGTACGACGACGTCGACAGCCTCGGCAACGACGTGACCAACGCCGTCACCGGCCGCAGCCGGACCTGGGTCGCCGATGCGGTCTGGAAGCAGGACTTCGGCCGCGACCGCAAGCTGATCGTGCAGGGCGAATACTTTCGCCGCCGCGAGAACGGCACGCTCGCCTTCGACCTGAACGGCGCCAACCTGGCCGACGACTACCGCTCGACGCAGTCCGGCTTCTACGCGCAGACGGTGTATCAGTTCATGCCGCGCTGGCGCGTCGGCTATCGCTACGACCGGCTCGACTCCGGAAACGTCAGCCTTGGCGGCACGCTGAACCCGGACGACCTGCCGTTGCTGGCTTCGTACAAACCGAAGCGCAATTCGCTGATGGTCGACTTTTCGAGCTCGGAGTTCTCGCGCCTGCGCCTGCAATTCGCGCGCGACGAATCGCGCCGCGACGTGGTCGACCGTCAGCTCTGGCTGCAATACGTGGTCAGCCTCGGCGCGCACGGCGCCCATCGCTACTAGGAGGCGACGATGAAACATCTTCTGTCCTTTCTGGCGGCCTTGTTCGTTCTGCCTGTGCACGCCATCGAGGTCTTCGCCACCGTGCCCGAATGGGCGGCACTGGCGAAGGAAATCGGCGGCGACAAGGTGAGCGTATTCGCGGCGACGCACGGCCTGCAAGACCCGCACCACGTCGAGGCGCGGCCCTCGCTGATCGCGAAGTCGCGCCGCGCCGACCTGGTGGTCGCCACCGGCGCGGAACTGGAAATCGGCTGGCTGCCCGTGGTGCTGCGCGAGTCCGGCAACGGACGCGTCCAGCCCGGCCAGCCCGGCTACTTCGAGGCGGCTGGATATGTGCGCATGCTCGACGTGCCGACGCGGCTCGACCGTGCCGAGGGCGACGTGCATGCGGCGGGCAATCCGCACATCCAGACCGATCCGCGCAACATCCTGAAGGTAGGGACTGCTCTGGCCGAACGCATGGCCGGCATCGATGCGGCGAACGCCGCGACTTACCGCGCCAATTTCGCCGCCTTCGCCGAAAGGTGGCGCGCGGCGATCGCCCGCTGGGAGAAGGAGGCGGCGCCGCTCAGGGGTGCGCCCGTCGTCGTGCAGCACAAGTCATGGACCTATCTCATCGACTGGCTGGGCATGAAGGAGGTGGCGGCGCTGGAGCCGAAGCCGGGTGTCGAGCCGTCGGCCGCCTACCTGGCGCGCCTCGTCGAACAGACCGCGGCCAGCCGGCCAAGACTGGTGCTGCGGGCGGCCTACAACAGTTCACGTCCGGCCGACTGGTTCTCCGCGCAGGCGAAGGTACCTGTCGTCGTGCTGCCCTTCACCGTCGGCGGCAACGAGGCGGCGCAAGACCTGTTCGGGCTGTTCGACGACACTGTGCGACGCCTGGCCGAGGGAGCGAAATGAATATCGACTGGGGCCTCCTCGCCGCGCCGTTCGCCGCCGGCCTGCTGGTGCTGGCAACCCACGTGCCGCTCGGCATCGAAGTGCTCCGCCGCGGCATCGTCTTCATCGATCTGGCCATAGCCCAGGTGGCGGCGCTGGGGGTGATCGCGGCCGGATTGATGGGCTGGGAGAGCCCCTGGGCGACGCAGGCTGCCGCGGCCGCGGCGGCACTGGGCGGCGCGCTGTTGCTGACCTGGTCCGAGAAACGCTGGCCGGACATCCAGGAGGCGCTGATCGGCCTCCTGTTCGTCACCGCGGCCGCGGGCGGCATCCTGCTGCTCGCCAACAATCCGCATGGCGGCGAGCACCTGCAGGAGCTGCTCGCCGGCCAGATCCTCTGGGTCGGCTGGCAGCAACTGGTCCCCGTAGCGGCGCTGTACGCGCTGGTGCTGGCGCTGTGGGCCAAGTTCGGCAGCCGCCTCGGCCGCGCCGGTTTCTATGTCCCCTTCGCCCTTGTGGTGACGGCTTCGGTGCAACTGGTCGGCGTGTTGCTCGTTTTCGCCAGCCTGATCGCCCCGGCGGTCGCGTTGCGCCATCTTGCCGGCGGCCGGCGGCTGGCTGCTTCCTGGGGACTGGGAGGCGTCGCCTACGCGGCCGGCCTGCTGGCGTCGGCGCTGTTCGACCTGCCCGCAGGCGCCGCGATCGTCTGCGCCCTGGCCTCTGCTGCTGCGGCAATGCTGCTCATCGGCCGTCGCAGGAAGGCTTGAGTGTTCGATTGCAGGGAGCGGGGTGATATGCTACGAACCCTGCTTGATTCATAGGCTCCCGACACTGTGGCATTTCCGCTTTTCGGCAAGAAACCCGCACCGACTCCGCTAGCCGCCAAGGCACCAGCACGGCCGGCCGGCAAAGCTGAGTCGCCGGGAACGGACGAAGAGCTCGGTTCCCTCGATTTCACGCATACCCAAGACCCGAATTCCATGGCCAGCCGGCCTCGGATAGAAGTCCGGGAAACCATCCACGAGATTCCCCAGGCCATCGAGCAGGCGGCCATGCTGTATTCGATCGACCAGGCGGAAGCGGCCAGCGAGGCCCTGGAAGCGGTGGTCCGCAGCGCCGACCTGGGCCGGTACGCCGCCCGGGCGTGGGGCATGTTGTTCGAGCTCTACCAGATGCAGTCGCGCCGCCAGGATTTCGAGCATCTCGCTGCCGACTACGCCGCCAAGTTCGAGAGCTCGCCTCCCACCTGGATGGCCGGCGACGAACCGGTCGCGGCGGCGCCCAAGGCGCCGGCCAACAAGACATCGGTCAGCCTGACCGGCGCACTCAACGCGAAAGCCCAGGAGACGCTGAAGCAGGTGTTCAAGATCGCCGAGAAGAACCCCGTGGTGCGGCTGGAAGTCGGCAAGGTGACCGAGGTCGACGAGCAGGGCTGCACCCTGCTGAATGTCGTCCTGAAACAGCTCAAGCAGGCGCGCAAGGAATGCGTGCTCGGCGGCGCCGACAAGCTGGCGGCGCTGCTGGCCAAGGCCATCGTGCCGGGGCAGCGCGAGCACGAGCAGACCTGGCTGTTGCTGCTGGAGCTTTACCAGCAATTGGCCAACCAGGAGGCGTTCGACGATGCCGCAGTGAATTACGCGGTTACCTTCGAGGTTTCGCCGCCCTCCTACGAGGTTCCCAAGCTGCGGCCGGGGCAGGCCGGACCCAAGACCGAGCCGGAACCCGAGGGCGAGGCAGAGCCGGAGGCCGACGCCGCCTGCGCGCTCGAAGGCGTCATCAGTTCGGCCAACGACAACGCCTTCGCGATCATCCGTGCCCGTGCCGAAAGCGTGGCCGAAATCATCGTCGATGCCAGCCGCCTGCGCCGCATGGACTTCGTTGCCGCGACCAACCTGATGAACCTGGTCAGCGCCCTGGCCGCGGCACATAAGACGGTGCGGCTGACCAAGGCCAGCCACCTGCTCGCGGCGCTCTGGGAAGTCATCGGGCTCGACCGCGTCGCGCGCATCGAAACCCGCAAGGCCTGAGACCGGAGCTCGCTTGGAACAGTACCACGGCACCACCATCCTGTCCGTGCGCCGCGGCGACGCAGTGGCCCTCGGCGGCGACGGCCAGGTCACGCTGGGCAATATCGTCGTCAAGGCCAGCGCCCGCAAGGTGCGCCGACTCTACGGCGAGAAGATCCTGGCCGGCTTCGCCGGCGGCACCGCCGACGCATTCACCCTCTTCGAGCGCTTCGAGTCGAAATTGGAAAAGCATCAGGGCAACCTGATGCGCTCGGCGGTCGAGCTGGCCAAGGACTGGCGCACCGACCGCATGCTGCGTCGGCTCGAAGCGATGCTGGCGGTGGCCGATCGCGAGCATTCGCTGATCATCACCGGCAACGGCGACGTGCTGGAACCGGAACTGGGCATCGTCGCCATCGGCAGCGGCGGCCCCTATGCGCAGGCGGCCGCCCGCGGACTGCTCGAGAACACCGACCTGGCGCCCGAGGCGCTGGTGCGCAAGTCGCTCGAAATCGCCGCCGACCTCTGCATCTATACCAATGGCAATTTCTGCATCGAGACCCTCGGCGCATAGCTGACCAGCGATCGTGTCGCGCGTTCCCGTCAAGCCCAAGGACTTCGAGATCGGCCGCCCGCTGCGGTGGGACATCTACGATACCCACGGCCAGTTGATCATGGCGCGCGGTTCGGTGATCGCCGGCGAGCGCGAGAAGGACGAAATCCTGAAGCGTCGCCACGTGCGCGAGCTGGACCTGCGGCTCGACGTGCCCAGCGGCAACGATGCGGAGGCCGGCTCGGAGTCGCGGCGCGAAGTGCGCGTCCTGCTCGACGAAACCCGCATCCAGCCCGGCGAGGCGATGCAGATCCAGAGCAGCCTGGATTCGACGCGCTTCGCGGTGCGCCTGATCGGCTACCACAAGGGCAAGTCGATCATCGTCACCAACCCGGTTCTGGACGGCGCGCCGATCTACCTCAAGGAAGGCCAGGCCTTCATCTCACGCATATTCTCGGGCAAGTTCGTCTTCGCCTTTCCATGCACGATACTGGCCAGTTCGGTGAAGCCCTACGCCTACCTGCACCTCAGCTACCCGACCGATGTCGTCGGCGTCAATATCCGCAAGGGCGAGAGGGCCCGGCTGCGTACCATTGCCGCCTTCGATACCGACGATGCCTCGCACGGCGCAGGCGTGATCGTGGACCTGTCGAGCGGTGGCGCGTTGCTGCTGAGCAAGTCGCCGGAATTGACGCTGGGCCGCCACGTGGTGCTGAAGTTCAAGGTCGCGATCGGCAGCATCGAATACGTGCTCGAACTGCCGGGCTGCGTGCGCTCGGTGCGGGCGAACGAGGAGGAACCGACGCTGGGCGACGGCTACGGCATCGAATTCACCAATGTTTCGCCCGAGGACAACCTGGTGTTGTCTTCCTTCATCTTTCAGCAGATCGCGGACAATCGAACTTCATGACCAAGAGCCAAATGACCCCCGCCGAGATCGTCTCGGAGCTGGACAAGAACATCGTCGGCCAGGCGCGCGCCAAGCGCGCGGTGGCCATCGCCCTGCGGAACCGCTGGCGTCGTGCCCAGGTAGCCGAGCCGCTGCGCTCGGAGATAACGCCGAAGAACATCCTGATGATCGGCCCGACCGGTGTCGGCAAGACCGAGATTGCCCGTCGCCTGGCGCGGTTGGCCAACGCGCCCTTCATCAAGGTCGAGGCGACCAAGTTCACCGAGGTCGGCTATGTCGGCCGCGACGTCGATACCATCATCCGCGACCTGGCCGAGACGGCGATCAAGGATGCCCGGGTATCCGCCATGAAGACGGTGCGCGACCGCGCCATGGATGCTGCCGAGGACCGTGTGCTCGACGTGCTGCTGCCGCCGGCAAGAGTCAGCCATGGTGATACGCCGAGCGAGGATACGGCGACCCGCCAGAAGTTCCGCAAGAAGCTGCGCGAGGGCGAACTCGACGACAAGGAGATCGAGATCGAAGTCGCCGCCGCGGGCGCATCGATGGAAATCTTCGCGCCGCCGGGCATGGAGGAATTGACCCAGCAGATCCAGGGCATGTTCCAGACCATGGGCGGCAGCGGTCGCCGCAAGTCGCGCACGATGAAGATCCGCGACGCGATGAAGGCACTGGCCGACGAGGAAGCGGCGCGCCTGATCAACGATGAGGAGATCAAGGCGCAGGCGCTGGTGAATGTCGAGCAGAACGGCATCGTGTTCCTCGACGAACTGGACAAGATCGCGACAAGATCGGAAGTACAGGGCGCCGACGTGTCGCGCCAGGGTGTGCAGCGCGACCTGTTGCCGCTGGTCGAGGGCACCACGGTGTCGACCAAGTACGGCATGATCAAGACCGACCACATCCTGTTCATCGCCAGCGGCGCCTTCCACCTCGCGAAGCCGTCCGACCTGATTCCGGAACTGCAGGGCCGCTTTCCGATCCGGGTCGAACTCGATTCGCTGTCGGTAGACGACTTCCAGCGCATCCTGACCCAGACCGATGCCTGCCTGACGCGTCAGTACCAGGCCTTGCTGGACACCGAGGGAGTGAAGCTGGAGTTCGGTGCGGACGGCATCCGCCGCCTGGCCGAGATCGCCTTCCAGGTGAACGAGACGACCGAGAACATCGGCGCCCGCCGCCTGTATACGGTGATGGAAAAGCTGCTCGAAGAAATCTCCTTCGACGCCGGTCGCCGTTCCGGCGAGGCCATCGATATCGACGGGCCCTACGTCGACGCGCGCCTGGGCGAGTTGGCGATCAACGAAGACCTGTCTCGGTACGTGCTCTAGGGCGCAGGCTTCACGTCCATCTTCAGCGGCACTTCGACGCCCTCGACCTCGATCCGCTCGACGTCGAGCAGGGCGATGCGCTCGGCCGGCGCGGCAGCGGCCTTCAGTACCGCCAGCGCAGCTTCGCCGCGCGCCTTGGCCAGCGCGTGCAGCCGCTCGTCGGTGATCGCCTCCTTCACCCGCAGCCGCTCGTAAAGCACGGCATGCAGGCCTGCGCCCTTGAGTTGGGCGAGTTCGCTTTCGCTCAAGGCGCGCTTTTCCCTGAACAGGCCGGCCAGTCGCGACGTCATCTTGTCCTTGCCGGCCTCGGCGGCGCGGTCCGGATTGGCCTGGCGGAAGCCCTCCCTGAGCGCGGCGAGTTCGGCACCGCCGAAACGGTCCGTAAACACGGCTTCCAGCGCGACCTGCACCTTCGGTTCGTCGGTCGCCATCGGCCCGGGATCTGTCTCTTCGTCGACCGGGCGGTCGAGTCGGGCGGCGAGTACCCGCCGCAGTTGCAGATCCTGTAGCGCCTGGCGG
>JAEHDA010000243.1 GCA_016880655.1 Rhodocyclaceae bacterium | reverse complement strand
TCGGGCGCTGCGATAGGCGGCCAGGATCTGCTTGTGGATCGCCGGCAGCCAGTCTTCGCGCCTGAAATAGTGCTCGACGAGGTCGGCCCAGTTGAGCGAGCAGAGCGCGACGGCGGGAATGTTGGCGGCGGCCGCGCCGGCCAGTGGCAGGTAGGCCACGTCGGTCAGCACCAGGTCGGGCGCCAGGCCGGCGAGGAACATGGCTTCGCGGTGCACTCGCGCCGGCCAGTCGGCGTGGAACTCGCGGTAGCGCCGGGCGCTGGCGGCGAGGTCGATGTCGAGCGCGTTGTCCATCTCGAAGCCGAAGTCGCTGGCGGCGTGGATGTGGTCGAAATCACCCATGATGCGCAGCGCCAGGCGATCGCGCGGCAGCCCGCTGCGGATGGTCAGGCGCAGGTCGGGCCGGGCCGCGCGCACGGCATTGAGCACCGGTGCGGTCTGGGCGAGGTGGCCCAGGCCGTGGCTGGAGATGTCGGCGAACAGGTGCGCCATCAGCGGATCGGCAGGTCGATGCGGGCGATCAGCCCGCCACCTGCGCGCGGCAGCAGATCGAACGCCCCGCCGTGGTTGCGGGCGATGCGATCGACGATGGCCAGCCCCAGCCCGGTCCCGATGGCGCCGGTACGGGCCGCTTGCAGGCGCGTGAACGGTAGCTTGAGCCGTTCGACCTCCGCCGCCGGAATGCCTGGTCCGCGGTCGCGCACTTCTATCAGCGCCTTGCCGGCTGCCGCGGCCAGCGCCACTTCGATCGGCTGGTCCGCGCCCGCGTGGCGCAGGGCGTTGTCGATCAGGTTGCCGATGGCGCGGCGGATCGCCTTGGGCCGCAAAGTCAGTCGTGGCGATACGCCGGGTGTCGTGGCGGTGACGTCGTTGCCGCGCCGGCGATACTGGTCGGCAAGCTCTTCGAGCAGCGCGGCGAGATCGATGGCTTCGGGCGGCTCGCCGCCGTCGGCACGGGCGAAGTCGAGGAACTGGCCGATGCTGCGGTCCATCTCCTCGATGTCGGCGACCATCTCCCGCTGTGTCGCTTCGTCGGCGACCGACATTTCGATGCCCATGCGCAGGCGCGTCAGCGGGGTGCGCAGGTCATGGGAAACGCCGGCCAGGATCAACGCCCGGTCTTCGTCGAGCCGGGCGAGGTCGGCGTTCATCTGGTTGAAGTTGCGCGCCAACAAGCGAATTTCTTCCGGCCCGGCTTCGGCAACCGGCTCCGGCCGCCTGCCGCGACCGATTTCGGCCGCGGCGCGCTCCAGCGCCTTGAGCGGCCGGGTGACGCGAAACATCACCAGCCACGCGCCGATCAGCGCGAGTATCAGGGCTGCCGCGCCCCAACCCAGCCACTGGACGGGAAGGTGGCGTTCGGCGCGCTCGCGCGGCAATGCCACCCAGTAGAGATCGTCTTCGATCGTGAAGCTGACGAACAGGCCCTGCTCGGATTCGCGTTCCAGGGTCAATTGCGTGTCGGTGCCGAGTTCCGCGCGCAGCAATTCCCGCACGTGGTTGAGGAAGGGCCGGTCGGGCAGCGGGGCAATCTGGTCCTCTGGCTCTGCCGGATAGATGTGGATGCCTTCGCGATCGGACAACTCGCGCAGAAGATCATTGCGCGCGTCGGGGCGCGCGGCGACCAGCGCCGTGCGCGTCAGGTTTACCACGCTGACGATCAGTTGCGACAGTTGCCGCGCCCGCGGATCGCGTTCATAGGTGGTGAAGATCTGGAACCACGCCAGCACCGACAGCAGCATCAGCGCGGCGATGAGCAGGAAGGTTCGCCAGAGCAGCGTCTTAGGCAGAAACCTCATTCGTGCTTTTTGCCGTCCGGAACGAACACATAGCCGAAGCCCCAGACGGTCTGGATGTAGCGCGGCTTGGCCGGATCGTCCTCGACCAGCTTGCGCAGGCGCGACACCTGGACGTCGATGGAGCGGTCGAAGACGTCGTATTCCCGGCCACGCGCCAGTTCCATCAGCTTGTCGCGCGACAGCGGCTTGCGAGCGTGCTCGACCAGCACCTTCAGCAGGGCGAATTCGCCCGTGGTGAGGATGTTGGCGTTGCCGTCGCGAACCAGCTCGCGGGTGGCAAGATTCACCGTCACGCTGCCGAAACTGACGGTCTCTTCCGCCGCGGCGGGCGCGCCGGGCGGCGGCGGCGCGGAACGGCGCCGCAGCACTGCGTGGATGCGCGCCACCAGCTCGCGCGGATTGAAGGGCTTGGGCAGATAGTCGTCGGCGCCCAGTTCCAGGCCGACGATGCGATCCACCTCGTCACCCTTGGCGGTGAGCATGATGATGGCGACTTCGTTCCCGGCATCGCTGGCCTGGCCGCGCAGGCGGCGGCAGATCGACAGCCCGTCCTCGCCGGGCATCATCAGGTCGAGCACGATCAGGTCGTAGAGTTCGCGGGCCAGCGCGCGGTCCATGGCCTCCCCGCTTTCCACCGCCTTGACCGTGAAGCCCTGCTCGCGCAGGTAGCGATCGAGCAATTGGCGCAGCCGCAGGTCGTCATCGACGACCAGGATCTTGCGGGCCTTGTCGGTTTGATCTGTCATGGGCGCAAATCCTAGCTGGATCGGGCCGATTGTGCGAGGAGACCTTACAAACGATTACAAAAGCCCGCTTGTCCGCTTGCGAATTGGGCCTACGATAGCGAGCATGAAAACTCGTCCCGGTGCCTTGCTCATTCTCGGCCTGATCGCCCTCCTGGCGGCGGTGCCGGCTTGCGCCGATCCGGGCGACGGGCGCTTCGGCCGCCGTTTCGGCGGTCGGGGCGTCGAGCCCGGCGGCCCGGCGGCGGACCGGGTCGAACGAATGCGCGAGCCTCGCAGAAGCGAACAGTCGTTCGGTCGCATGTCGCCCGAGGAACGCCGTCAGTTGCGCCATGACATCCGGGCGGCCCGCGAGGGCGTCTATCGCAGGCCGCCGCCACCCGGGCAATACGAAGAGCCGCCGTCCCGCTAGGAACTGCCCGGTAGAATGCGGGCATGCGTCTGCTTGCCCTCGAAGCCGCCACCCATCGCCTCTCCGTTGCCCTGTGGCTTGACGGCCGCGTCGTCGAACGCGCCGCCGAACTTCCCAACGGCAGTTCCGAATGGTTGCTGCCCAACCTCAACGAGTTGCTCTACGAAGCCGGTGTCACCCTGAAGATGCTCGACGGGATTGCCTTCGGCGCCGGGCCGGGCAGCTTCACGGGGTTGCGCCTTGCGGCCGGTTGCGCCCAGGGCCTGGCTTACGGGCTGGACCTGCCCGTGCTGGGCATCGGCACCCTGGCCGCGCTGGCCTTGGCGTCCGGCGAGGCGAAGGCTTATGCGTGCCTCGATGCGCGCATGAACGAGGTCTACGTCGCGGCCTACGACAACGGCGTCGAAGTGCTGTCACCGGTCGTTTGCCAACCGGCACAGGCACCGCTGCCGCCGGGCAAGGATTGGATCGGCTGCGGCGACGGTTTCGCCAGTTACGGGGCATTGCTGCCCGGTTTCGTGCGGGTCCGTGCCGACCTGCGGCCGACTGCCGACGCGGTGGTGCGGCTGGCGGCGCCGCGCTTCGCGCGCGGCGAAGGCGTTGCAGCGGCCGAGGCGGTGCCGCTCTACGTGCGCGACAAGGTGGCGCTGACTACCGCCGAGCGCCTCGCGCGGGGTGGCACGAAATGACCGCGATACCAAAGCCGCGACTGGAATTCCTGCCGATGCGCGAGGCGGATGTCGATGCCGTGACGGCGATCGAGCAGCGCGCCCATCCGTTTCCCTGGACGCGCGGAAACTTCGTCGATTCGCTGAAGGCCGGCCACAGTGCCTGGGTGTTTCGCGAAGGCGGCGCGCTGGTCGGCTACGGTGTCCTGATGATGACGGTCGACGAGGCGGAGCTGCTCGACATCACCGTCGTACCCGAATACCAGCGACGCGGGCTGGGCGGCGCCCTGCTGGAATGCCTGGTCGACGTCGCGCGCGGCCACGGCGCGACGCGCATGCTGCTGGAAGTGCGGCCGGGCAACGCGTCCGGCCTGGCGCTCTACCGCCGCTTCGGTTTTGCCGAGATCGGCCGTCGCCGCGCCTACTATCACGGCAAGGACGACGCCATCGTGATGGCGCGCGAACTATGAGCCGCCGTGACGG
>JAEHDA010000035.1 GCA_016880655.1 Rhodocyclaceae bacterium | reverse complement strand
CAACGACAAACCCCTGGTGGTGAAGTACGCCGGGCAATGGTATTTCCCGTTGTGGAACGACTACCCGGAAACGACCTTCGGCGGTGATTTCCCGACGCCCGCCGACTATCTCGACCCGTACCTGCGCCAGCGCTTCGGCGAGCCCGGCAACTTCGCCCTCTATCCGCCCAACCACTATTCGTTCAACACGCTCAACTATTTCACGCCTTCGCCGAATCCGGCGCCGCCCTCGGCGGAAAACTGGCTCGGTACCGACGACCGCGGCCGCGATGTGCTGGCGCGGCTGATCTACGGCTTCCGCCTCTCGGTGGTGTTCGGCCTGGCGCTGACGCTGATCGGCGTGACCATCGGCGTCGTCAGCGGCGCACTGATGGGCTATTTCGGCGGGCGCTTCGACCTCGTCTCGCAGCGCCTGATCGAGATCTGGAGTTCCATGCCGGAGTTGTACCTGATCATCATCTTCGCTTCCATCTTCGAACCCAGCCTCTGGCTCTTGGCCGTGCTGCTGTCGGCCTTCGGCTGGATCGGCCTGTCCGACTACGTGCGCGCCGAGTTCTACCGCAACCGTACGCTCGAATACGTGCGCGCCGCGCGCGCGCTCGGCCTCGGCAACCGGCAGATCATGGTGCGCCACATCCTGCCCAACAGCCTGACGCCGGTGATCACCTTCCTGCCGTTCCGCATGAGCGCCGCCATCGTCGCCCTGACCAGCCTGGACTTCCTCGGCCTCGGCGTGCCGCCCTCGGTACCCAGCCTCGGCGAACTGCTGGCGCAGGGCAAGGGCAACCTCGATGCGTGGTGGATTTCCGTTTCCACGTTCGCGGTGCTGGTGTTGACGCTGTTGATGCTCACCTTCATGGGCGAGGCGTTGCGCGACGCACTCGATACGCGCAAGGCGGAGACGAAATGAGCCAGCCGCTGCTCGACATCCGCAACCTCAACGTTGCCTTCGGCACCGGCAATACGGTCTTGCAGGCGGTGCGCGACGTGAGTTTCGGCATCGAGGCCGGCGAGCGATTCGCGCTGGTGGGCGAATCCGGTTCCGGCAAGAGCGTCACGGCGCTATCCATCCTGCGCCTGGTCGCGGATGCCCGCACCGAGGGACAGGTCCTGTGGGCCGGCGAGAACCTGATGGACAAGAGCGAGCGGCAGATGCGCGGCATTCGCGGCGCCGACATCGCGATGATCTTCCAGGAGCCGATGACCGCGCTGAATCCGCTCTATCCCGTCGGCCGGCAGATCGTCGAAGCCATCGAACTGCACGAAGGCGTGCCGCGCCGGGAAGCCGAACAGCGCGCCGTCGCCTTGCTGGCGCGCACCGGCATTCCCGATGCCGCGCGCAAGTTCCACAGTTTCCCGCACCAGCTTTCCGGCGGCCAGCGCCAGCGCGCCATGATCGCCATGGCGCTTGCCTGCAAACCCAAGCTCCTGCTGGCCGACGAGCCGACCACGGCGCTCGACGTGACCATCCGGGCACAAATCGTCGACCTGCTGCGCGACCTGCAAGAGGAATACAGCCTGGCCATCATGCTGATCACCCACGATCTCAACCTGGTGCGCTCGTTTGCCAGCCGCGTCGGCGTGATGGAGAAGGGGCGGCTGGTGGAATGCGGGCCGACCGAGGCGTTGTTCGATCATCCGCAGCAACCCTACACGCGCATGCTGATCGAAAGCCGGCCGCGCCGGGAAATCGAGCCGACCGCCAGCGATGCGCCCATCGTGCTGCAAGCTTCGGACGTCGAGGTAGCGTTTCCCCGCAAGCTGGACGGTT
>JAEHDA010000242.1 GCA_016880655.1 Rhodocyclaceae bacterium | reverse complement strand
GTAGGTCGAGAACTTGTAGCCGCGGCGGTATTCGAACTTGTCCACCGCCTTCATCAGGCCGATGTTGCCTTCCTGGATCAGGTCGAGGAACTGCAGGCCGCGGTTGGTGTACTTTTTCGCGATCGAGATCACCAAGCGCAGGTTGGCCTCGGTCATCTCGCGCTTGGCGCGGCGGGCCTTGGCTTCGCCGGTGGACATCTGCTTGTTGATGTCCTTGAGTTCGCGGAGCGGAATGCCGATGCGGTCCTGCAGGTCGATCAGCTTCTGCTGTTCTTCCAGAATGGCCGGCGCGGCGCGCATCAACAGCGCCGCGTAGGGCTTGTTGGATTGCACCTCATGCTTCAGCCATTCGAGGTTGGTCTCGTTGCCGGGGAACACCTTGATGAAGTGCGGACGCGGCATGTGTGCCTTTTCCACGCACAGGTGCTGGATCTTGCGCTCGTGATTGCGCGCCGCTTCGACCATGCCACGCACGGAATCGCACAGGCGCTCGATGGAACGGGCCGTGAACCGGATGTTCATCAGTTCGTTCGAGATCTGTTTCTGGATGCGCAGGTAACCCTTGTCCTGCGAGCCCTTCTTGATCAGCGCCGCCATCGACTTGCCGAACAAGTGGTGAATGGCGGAGAAGCGTTCCAGGGCGTCCTGCTTCAGTTGCAGCAACGAGGCGGACACGGCGCCGCCGCCATCCTCGTCTTCATCCTCGGCTTCGTCGGCCTCGATGGCTGCTTCCTCGTCCTCGGCCAGCTCCTCGATGTCCTCTGCGGTGGCGTTCGGATCGATCAGGCCATCGACCAGTTCGTCGATGCGCATTTCGTCGCGCGCGACCTTGCCGGCAATGTCGAGCATCTCGGCGATGGTGGTCGGGCAGGCGGAAATCGCCATCACCATGTGCTTGAGGCCGTCCTCGATGCGCTTGGCGATCTCGATTTCGCCCTCGCGGGTCAGCAGTTCGACCGAGCCCATCTCGCGCATGTACATGCGCACCGGGTCGGTGGTGCGGCCAAATTCGGAATCGACAGTGGACAGCGCCTGCTCGGCCTGCTCGTCGACTTCCTGTTCGTCGACCTGGCCGGGTGTGGCCTCGGTCAGCAGCATGTCCTCGGCGGCGGGCGCCTGGTCGAAGACCTGGATGCCCATGTCGTTGAACGTGGAGATGATCGACTCGATCTGCTCCGCATCGACCAGGTCGTCGGGCAGGTGGTCGTTGATCTCGGCATAGGTGAGGAAGCCGCGCTCCTTGCCCAGCGCGATCAGATTCTTCAGCCGCGTGCGCTTGGTTTCGAGGTCGATCGGCGGATGAGCCGGGGCGATATCGGCCGGGACGCGGCCCTTCTTGCCCCTGGTCGCGGGTTTTGTCTCGACCTTGGCGGGTTGCGGCTTTGCTTCGGGCACGGGCTTCGCCGCGGGCTCTACAGCGACCGGCTTCGACGCTACGACGGCCTTCGCAGGCGCCTTGGCGGGCGTCGGCGCCGCCTTCGCGGCAGGTTTGGGCTGCGGCTTGGCGGCTTTGGCCGGCGCGACTGCCTTGCCCTTGGTCGCGGGTACCTTCTTCGCCGGTTGCGGTTTCGGCGCCGGCTTCTTGGCGGCCGTCTTGGCCGGGGCCTTCACTGGCGCCTTGGCGGCGGTCTTGGCCTTGCCAGCCGGTTTGGCGGACTTCGCGGTTGCCTTGGGCATGATGTTGATTTTCCTCGGAATTGTATCCCGGACGCCGCCCGGAGCCGGGACTCGCGCCAAGTTAGTGAGATAACCGCGCAGTATAGCAGAATCTTATGGCCTTACCCGGCCGGCCGATGTGTCTTGGCCGCCAGCAGCCGGAGAAGTTCCGCTTTCTCTTCAGGCGAGAGGCTGGCTGCCTGGTTGCCGGCCTTGGCGTTCAACTCGCCGATTCTCGCGGACAACTCGGCCTTCCGAAGTTGTTCCAGCACATCCTCGAACACTGCCTCGTCCTCGCCGGCATCTGCCTCCTCGTTGGCAGCGTCCGCCGCCAGCGCGCCGATCACTTGCTCGTGCGAACTGCCGCGAAAATATTCGATGAGCAGCCCCATGCTGCCACCGGCCAGTTCGCCGTGCTCGACGGCATCGGCAATGGCATGCAGCGCCGACCCGTGGGGGGATTCGGCGTCGATCTGCTCCAGAGGCAGGCGCGCCGCACGCTCCGGACGATGCAGCACGGCTTTCAGCAGGGTCTTGAGCTGGGAAATCTCGATCGTGCGCCGGCGCTGCGGTGGTGCGGCTCGCCCCCGGGCGAGCGGTTTCAGGCCACACTGCGCCTCGACCTCCGCCTGTGTCAGCGCGGCGGCTTCCGCGACGGCCTTGGTCAGTTGCACGCGCAGCACGGTGGCGGACAGCTTCAGCAGATGCGGCTTGGCCTCGTGCACCAGACGCGCGCGGCCTTCGGCGGTAGCGAGATCGACGCCGGCCTTCAGTTCGCGCAGCAGAAATTCGGTCAGCGTGGTCGGGTGGCGCACGAGGGCGCGATAGGCTTCCGCGCCTTCGGCGCGCACGAAGCTGTCGGGGTCGTGCTCCGGAGGCAGGAACAGAAAGCCGACCGACTTGTCGTCGGCGAGCTGGTCGAGGCTTGCTTCCAGTGCGCGCCAGGCCGCCCTGCGCCCGGCCGCGTCGCCATCGAAGCAGAACACCACGTTCGACGCCTGGCGCAGGAGCTTGTGCAGGTGGTTCGGCGTCGTCGCCGTGCCCAGCGTCGCGACCGCATTGCCGACACCGTGCTGCGCCAGGGCGACCACATCCATGTAGCCCTCGACGACGATCACCACGTCGTCGTCACGGATCGGCTGCCGCGCCTGGACCAGGCCGTAGAGCTCGCGGCCCTTCTCGAACAGCGGCGTCTCGGGCGAGTTGAGGTACTTGGGCTCGCCCTGGCCGATGACGCGACCGCCGAAGCCGATCACGTTGCCGCGCTGGTCGAGGATGGGAAACATGATGCGGTCGCGGAAGCGGTCGTAGCGTCGGCCCTGATCGTTCTCGATCACCAGCCCGCATTCGACCAGCGCCGCGTCATTGTAATCGGGGAAAACGGCCTGTAGTCCTTGCCAGTCGTCGGGCGCATAGCCGAGGCCGAATTTTGCCGCTACCTCACCCGTCAGGCCGCGCCCCTTCAGGTAGTCGATGGCCTTGGGCGAAGCCTTGAGTTGCTCCTTGTAGAAGCGCGCCGCCCGCAGCATCAGCTCGGTCAGCGGTGCCTTCCTCGCCCGGTCACTCTGCACCCGCTCGGAAACGCGCGGCACCTGCATGCCGACAGAATTGGCGAGATCCTCGACGGCTTCGATGAAGCCGAGGCCGGAGTACTGCATCAGGAAGCCGAGGGCGCTGCCGTGAGCGCCGCAGCCGAAGCAGTGGTAGAACTGCTTCGACGGGCTGACCGTGAAGGATGGTGTTTTTTCGGAGTGGAAGGGGCAGCAAGCCTGGTAGTTGGCGCCGCCCTTCTTGAGCGGAACGTAGCGCTCGATCACGTCGACGATGTCGACGCGGGCGAGCAGTTCCTGGATGAAGCTCTCGGGGATCACAAGGGCATTATGCCCCGGTGAGCTTGGCCTTGACGAGCTTCGAGACCTCGCCCATGTCGGCGCGGCCGGCGACCTTCGGCTTGACGATGGCGATGACCTTGCCCATGTCGGCAGGGCCCTTGGCGCCCGATTCGGCGACGGCCGCGGCGACGATGGCGACGACTTCCTCGGCCGACAGCCCGGCCGGCATGTAGGCGGTCAGCACGTCGACCTCGAACTTTTCGGCGTCGGCCAGGTCCTGGCGCTTGGCGGCTTCGTACTGGGTGATCGAGTCCTTGCGCTGCTTGAGCATCTTCTCGATGACGGCGATGATGCCGGCATCGTCGAGCTCGATGCGCTCATCGACTTCCTTCTGCTTCATCGCGGCCATGAGCAGGCGGATGGCGCCGAGGCGCGCCGTTTCCCTCGCCTTCATGGCGATCTTCATGTCATCGTTGATGCGGGTTTTCAGACTCATGGCTTGAATCCTCCAGAAACGCAAAAACCGCCCCGGAGGCGGTTCGTGCAGGCAATCGGGGTGCGACGCTTAGTAGAGCTTGGGCGGCAGCATCTGGCTGCGGATGCGCTTGTGATGGCGCTTCACGGCGGCAGCCAGCTTGCGCTTGCGCTCGGAGGTGGGCTTCTCGTAGAACTCGCGGGCGCGCAGTTCGGTGAGCGTGCCAGCCTTTTCGATGGTGCGCTTGAAGCGGCGGATGGCGACTTCGAAGGGCTCATTTTCCTTGAGGCGGATACCGGGCATTGCGTTGTGTCCTGATGTGTGGGGGTAGAGCTGAGAGGGGCGCATTTTAGCCATTTCCCGGCCGATGTCAAAGGTAAAATCGCCCGACCATGATTGTCCTGGGCATCGAATCCTCCTGCGACGAAACAGGCGTCGCCCTGTACGACACCGATCGCGGCCTGATGGCCCATGCCATCCATACCCAGGTGGCCATGCACGAGGCCTACGGCGGCGTGGTGCCGGAGCTGGCTTCGCGCGACCACATCCGCCGCCTGATCCCGCTGCTCGACCGCGTTCTGGCCGAGGCGCAGGTGGCGAAAGCCGATATCGACGGCATCGCGTACACGGCCGGGCCGGGGCTGGCCGGCGCGCTGCTGGTGGGCGCGAGCTTCGCCGCTTCCCTGGCGCAGGCGCTGGACGTCCCGGCCTTGCCGGTGCATCACCTGGAAGGCCACCTGCTGTCGCCGCTGCTGTCTGCCAACCCGCCGAGCTTCCCCTTTGTCGCCCTGCTGGTGTCAGGTGGCCACACGCAGCTGATGCGCGTGGCCGGAGTGGGCGCTTACGAGTTGCTCGGCGAATCCGTCGACGACGCGGCCGGCGAGGCCTTCGACAAGACCGCCAAGCTGCTCGGCCTCGGCTATCCGGGCGGGCCGCAGGTGGCCG
>JAEHDA010000241.1 GCA_016880655.1 Rhodocyclaceae bacterium | reverse complement strand
CTTCATCGTACATCCACCTGCGGATGATGTCGTCGAGCGCCTGCCGGTGAATGAAGCTGTTGATCCTGATCATTTTCCGCCTCTCGAAACCGCTCCCCCCGGGGTCGGCGGCAGGGGACAGGGAGAAACGGCTTATTTATCTATGGCAAAAAGGAGCCCCGCTGTCAAGCTCAGCGATACCGGCCGTCACAAACTGCTTGCAGACTTCAATATAGCCCCGAAGAGGTTCATCGCGCGTTCAATCGACAGTCGGTCGGCCGTCGCTCGCTGGTGGTCGTTGCCGGACCGGTTGCGAACCTGTTGCTGGCGATATTCCTCTACTGGTTCCTCTTCGTCAACGGCGTAAATGAAATGCGTCCAATGCTTGGCGCGCCACCGTCGGGGACGGCCGCCGCGCTGGCTGGCATCGAGGACGGAGACGAAGTTCGTCGGGTTTCCGCGACTCCGGTCACGACCTTGCAGGAGTTCCGCTGGCAGTTGATGAAACGAATTGCCGATCATCAGCCGGTCCAACTGGAAGTCGTGAACCAGCGTGGCGAGATTCACTTTCGAACCATCGCTACCGAGTCGCTCGATGCGGATGCGCTGGATGCCGACTTTGTCCGCATGCTCGGACTGTCGGCGTTTCAGCCGAAGTTCCGGCCGATCATCGGCGCGGTGGCGACAGGCTCGGTTGCGGAGGCGGCCGGATTGGTTAGCGGAGATCTAGTCAAAGCCGTCGACGGCAAGCCGATCGGCACTTGGATGCAGCTGGCCGACGCAATCAGGGCATCTCCCGAGAAACCTATTGTGCTGGCGCTTGTCCGAGGCGACATGGTGCGTGAATTGCGCGTGGTACCGAAGGCCGCAACCGAGTCCGGCAAGACGATCGGCCGTATCGGAATCGGTGTGCAGGACGATCCCGAGATTCGCGCCCGGATGATGGTCGAAGTTCGCCTCGGGCCGCTCGACGCACTGCTTAGGGCTGCCGACCAGACCTGGGATACCTCGGTATTCAGTTTGCGCATGATCGGGCGCATGCTGGTTGGCGAGCAGTCCTGGAAGAATATTTCCGGACCAGTCACCATCGCCGACTACGCAGGACAATCGGCCCGACTCGGGATCGGTCACTTCCTCAAGTTTCTTGCCCTGATCAGCATCAGCCTCGGAGTCCTGAACCTGCTGCCGATTCCGATCCTTGATGGAGGGCATTTGCTGTATTATTTCTTCGAGGTCATCAAGGGAGGTCCGCTGTCGGAGCGGGCCATGGAAGTCGGGCAGCAGATCGGCATCGGTTTGCTGGCGCTCTTGATGGCTTTAGCCTTTTTCAACGACATCAATCGCCTGATTTCTGGCTAGCCCCCATGAAGAAGAAGCCGATCGCGAGTCTGATCGCTGCCTTGTTGGCATCCCCCACGTTTGCATTCGATCCTTTCACGATCACGGATATTCGCGTCGAGGGTATCCAGAGAACCGAGGCCGGTACGGTGTTCGGCTATCTCCCGGTCAAGGTCGGTGACACGATGACCGACGAAAAGGCGGCGGATGCGGTCAAGACGCTCTTCGGCACGGGTTTCTTCAAGGACGTTCGCCTGGAGATCGATGGCGGCGTTCTGGTAGTTCTCGTCGACGAGCGACCGGCAATTGCGGCGATCGATTTTGTCGGCCTGAAGGCATTCGACAAGGAGCAGCTGCGCAAAGGCCTGAAAGACGTCGGTCTGGCCGAGTCGAGGATCTTCGATCGGGCGCTGGTCGAGCGGGCCGAGCAGGAATTGAAGCGGCAGTATCTCAGCCAGGGACACTATGCCGTACAGATCACCACCACGGTAACGCCTCTCGAGCGCAACCGTGTCGGTATCAATTTCAGCATCGAGGAAGGCGAGATCGCCAAGATCAAGCAGATCAACATCATCGGTGCCAATGCGTTCGACGAAGATGACCTCCTCGACTTGTTCCTCCTGCAGACGCCGGGATGGTTTTCCTGGTACACGAAGAACGACCAGTACTCGAAGCAGAAGCTGACCGGCGATCTGGAAACATTGCGCTCCCATTACCTGGATCGCGGCTACCTGGAGTTCAATGTCGAGTCGACACAGGTTGCGATTTCGGCGGACAAGCACGACATCTACATCACCATCAACATCAGCGAGGGTGAGAAGTACGCGGTGTCGTCGGTCAAGCTGGCTGGAGATCTGCTCCTGCCTGAGGAAGAACTGATCAGCCTGGTGAAGATCAAGCCGGGTGAGAGCTACTCGCGGGAGAAGCTGACGGAGTCGACCAAGGCGATCGGCGAACGGCTTGGCAACGAAGGCTACGCCTTCGCCAACGTAAACGCCGCTCCCGAAGTGGACAAGGCCAAACACGAGGTTGCGTTCACGATCTTCGTCGATCCAGGGCGGCGAGTCTATGTGCGGCGGATCAACGTCACCGGCAATACCAAGACCCGCGACGAAGTCGTTCGCCGCGAGATGCGACAGATCGAGTCGAGCTGGTACGACGGTGAAAAGATCAACAAGTCCCGCACGCGCGTAGACCGTCTCGGTTATTTCGACGAGGTGACCATCGAGACGCCGGCAGTCGCCGGCACTACCGATCAAGTCGACGTCAATGTCAACGTCAAGGAACGACCGACCGGCAGCCTGATGCTCGGCGCCGGATTCTCCAGTTCCGAAAAAGTAGTGCTATCGGGCTCGATCCAGCAGCAGAACCTGTTTGGCAGCGGCAACTTCGTTGGCATCTCGGTCAATTCGAGCCGGGTCAATACCGTCTACTCCCTTTCGTATACCAACCCGTACTTCACCGTTGATGGTGTATCGCAGGGCTTCGACTTGTATCACCGCAACTACGATACTTCCACGCTGAGCGCGCTGGCAACCTATGGCGCCCGTTCTACCGGGGGCGGCATCCGGTTCGGCGTTCCGATCACGGAGGACGACACGGTCAATTTCGGCCTGGCCTACGATCGGACGACGCTCAAGGTTGATTCGACCAGCCTACAGCGCTATCAAGACTACGTTGCCGAGTTTGGCGAGACGAACTCCAGCTTCCTGGGCAGCGCCGGGTGGGCACGTGACACCATGGATAGCCGCATCTACCCGACCAAGGGTTACATTCAACGACTTGGCGGCGAAGTGGCCATGCCCGGCGGCACTTTGCGCTACTACAAGCTTAACTACCAGCATCAGCGCTATTTCCCCCTGACCCGGAAATACACGCTCGCCCTCAATGGCGAGCTTGGTTATGCGGATGGAATGGGCAATCGTCCGTTGCCGTTTTTCAAGAACTTCTATGTTGGCGGGATTGGCTCGGTGCGGGGTTATGAACCTAGCTCGCTGGGCCCCGTCGACCCGGCGACCGAGCAGCGCCTGGGCGGCAATCGCCGGCTGATCGTCAGCGCTGAGTTTCTGTTCCCGATGCCAAGAGCCGGACAGGACAAGTCGGTCCGTCTCGGTGCATTTGTCGACGGTGGTCAAGTATGGGGCGCCGACGAAAAGCTGGACTTGGGTACCCTGCGTTACAGTGCCGGTCTTTCCCTGGCATGGAGTTCCCCGGTCGGCCCGCTGAAATTCAGCCTGGCTCGTCCGCTCAACAAGAAGGAGAGCGACAAGATCCAGGCCTTGCAGTTCCAGATGGGAACGGTATTCTGATGCCGGTACCAAACCTTTGCTTAGAGAGATGCATATGTTGAAAGGATTGATTGCTTCCCTGATTGTTGGCGCGCTCGCCTTCAATGCCATCGCCGCGGAAGCCGAGGTGAAGATTGGTTTTGTCAACGGACAGCGCGTCATCAACGAGTCGCCGCAGACGGCCAAGGCCAAGAAGAAGCTCGAGAAGGAGTTCGAAAAGCGGGACCAGGAGCTGCAAAAGATGGCCAAGCAGCTTCAGGCGGTCCAGGAAAACCTGGAGAAGAACGGACTGACCATGTCCGAGTCGGATCGACGGGCGAAGGAGCGCGAGTTCAACGAGACCAACCGCGAATTCCAGCGTCGCCAGCGGGAGTTCCGGGAGGACATCAACCTGCGCCAGAACGAGGAAATGGCCGCCATCTATGATCGCCTCAATCGGATCATCAAGGCGGTTGCGGAAAGCGAGAAGTACGACATCATCCTGCAGGAGGCAGCTGTCGTTTATGTCAGTCCCCGGATCGACCTGACGGAAAAGGTGATCAAGGCCTTGCAGGAATCGAAGGACGGCGTCGGCAAGTAGGCCGAACGGCAGGTCGAGCCGTGATCGTCACCCTAGAGGAAATCGTTGCTCGCCTGGGCGGCGAGGTCGCCGGAGACGGCAGCATCCGGGTTTCGGGCATTACCACCCTTGATGCTGCGGGCTCCGAACAGCTCAGTTTTCTGGCAAACACCAAGTACCGCGCCCGTCTTGCGAGCACCCGTGCCGCTGCGGTCATCATTGCCCCCGAGGTGCTGAAGGATTGCCCAACCGCGGCAATCGTTACCGCTCAGCCCTATTTGTATTTCGCCCGTGTTGCCCAGTGGCTTCAGCCAATAGCTCGACCGCCAGCGGGAATCCATCCGTCTGCCGTCGTCGATGGCGCTGTTTCCGCTTCGGCAAGCATCGGGGCGAACGTGCGGATAGGGCGGGAATCCATGATCGGTGATGGAGTTGTGATCGAGGCCAATTGCTGCATTGCCGAGGGTTGCAGCATCGGCGCGGATTCATGGCTTCATGCCGGAGTATCGGTGTATGCGGGGTGCCGGATTGGCGCTCGTGCGATCATCCATTCCGGCGTCGTCATAGGCGCCGACGGCTTCGGCTTTGCCCGCGAGGCCGATGGTTCCTGGGTGAAGATTCCCCAAGTGGGGCGGGTCCTGGTCGGGGACGACGTTGAGATCGGCGCCAATACCACCATCGATCGAGGTGCGCTGGAAGACACGGTCATCGAAGACGGCGTCAAGCTCGACAACCAGATCCAGGTCGGCCACAACGTGCATATCGGCGCCCATACCGCGATTGCCGGTTGTGTCGGTATCGCCGGTAGCGCCCGGATCGGCAAGCGGTGCACCGTCGGCGGAGCCGCGATGATTCTCGGCCACCTGAAGATTGTCGACGACGTCAATATTTCATCCGGAACGATGATCGCCAAGTCGGTGCCGAAGCCCGGCAACTACACTGGCTGGGTGCCGTTTCTTGAGCACGCCGAATGGTTGAAGAATTTCTCCCGCGTGCGCCATCTGGACGCGATGGCCGATAAAATACGCGCCCTCGAGGGAAGGCTCGCAGAATTGGAGAAGAAGTCATGAGCGCGATGGACATTCATCAGATACTGCAGTATCTGCCGCACCGCTATCCGATCCTGTTGGTGGATCGCGTGATCGACGTGGTACCGGGCGAGCGGATCACCGCATTGAAGAACGTCAGCGTGAACGAGCCGTTCTTTCCGGGTCACTACCCTCACCACCCGGTCATGCCCGGGGTTCTGATTATCGAGGCAATGGCCCAGACGGCGGCGATCCTCTCGTTCAAGACGATGGGCAACATGCCGACCGACAATTCCGTCTACTACTTCGTCGGCATCGATGGTGCGCGCTTCAAGAAGCCGGTGTCGCCAGGCGACCAGCTGGTCATGGAAGTATCGCTGCTGCTGAACAAGCGCGGCATGTGGAAATTTGCCGGAGTTGCCAAGGTCGACGGCCAAGTCGCTGCCGAGGCGGAATTGATCTGCACCGTGCGGCAGGTCGAATGAGCATCCACCCGACTGCGCTCGTTCATCCGGGAGCTCGTCTGGCAGCCGGGGTCGAGGTCGGCCCCTATTCGATTGTTGGCGAGCATGTCGAGATCGGCGAGCGAACCTGGATCGGGCCGCATGTAGTGGTCTCGGGCCATACCCGGATCGGCCGGGACAACCGTATCTTCCAGTTCTCCTCGATCGGCGAGATCCCGCAGGACAAGAAATACGCTGGCGAGCCAACCCGGCTGGAAATCGGCGATCGCAACACCATTCGCGAATTCTGCACGCTCAACTGCGGTACCGCTCAGGATGTGGGTGTCACCAGGGTCGGCAGCGATAACTGGATCATGGCCTACGTGCATCTGGCCCATGACTGCCAGGTCGGCAACAACACGATTTTCGCCAACAATTCGCAACTCGCCGGGCACGTTCACGTCGGCGATTGGGTGATCCTCGGCGGATTCACGGTGGTTCATCAGTTCGTGCGCATCGGTGCCCACAGCATGACCGCAATGGGCACCATCCTGCTACAGGATGTTCCGCCTTACGTGACGGCTTCCGGCAATCCGTCGGCCCCGCACGGTGTCAATAGCGAGGGGCTCAAGCGTCGCGGTTTTTCTTCAAAGTCAGTCATGGCGATACGCCGAGCCTACAAGACGATCTACAAGTCCGGGCTGAAGCTGGATGAGGCCTGCGCAGCACTCGCTGCCGACGCAGCCGAAGTTCCGGAGTTGAATCCGCTGATCGAGTTTCTGGCCCAGGCCGGGCGCGGGATCGTCCGCTGATGCGCGTTGCCATGGTGGCCGGGGAGGCTTCCGGCGATCTATTGGCTGCCCATCTCATTTCTGCATTGAAACGCCACTTGCCGTCGGCACAGTTCGTGGGAATTGGCGGCCCAAAAATGCAGCGTGAGGGCTTCGACGCGTGGTGGCCAGCCGAAAAACTCGCGGTGCGCGGCTATGCCGAAGTGCTGCGGCACTACCGCGAGATCACCGGGGTTCGGCGCCAGTTGCTGTCAAGATTGCTCGATCAGCGCCCTGATGTCTTCATCGGCGTGGATGCCCCTGACTTCAATCTCTGGCTGGAACGGCGGCTGAAGTCGTACGGCATTCCAACCGTCCACTATGTCAGCCCGTCCGTCTGGGCATGGCGGGCCGGACGGCTGGGGAAGATCGGCAAAGCCGTTACCCATATGCTCGCGCTCTTCCCTTTCGAGCCCGAGATCTATCGCCAACAGGGAATTCCGGTCAGCTATGTCGGTCACCCGCTGGCCGACATGATTCCGCTTGACGTGGATCATGCCGGTGCCAAGGAACGGCTGGAGGTCGCCAAGGCGCGGCCGGTCTTCGCGCTGCTACCGGGAAGTCGGCAGTCGGAAGTCCGCTACATGGCGGGACTGCTGGTCGAAACCGCGAAGCGGCTCCAGACGCGATTCCCCGACTGCTTGTTTCTGGTGCCGCTGGTATCGCGGGAAACCCGGCTGCTGTTCGAGGAGGCAATCTGGAAATGCGGTGCCAGCGAACTGCCCTTCAAACTCTTGTTCGGACACGCCCAGGATGCGCTTGCCGCCTG
>JAEHDA010000240.1 GCA_016880655.1 Rhodocyclaceae bacterium | reverse complement strand
TGTGCCGGGTTTCAGCGTATTCGGCCCCGGGGTTGCCGAGGCCGACGACCAGTTTGAGAGCCGAAGACAATTACTTCTTCTCGGGCGCCTTCTCGGCCGGCTTCTTCTCGGTGGTGATCTGGGTCTCTGCAGGAGCGGCAGCTTCGGCAACCTCTTCGCTCGCCGCGCCAGCGCCACGGATGACGATGGTGGCGACCACGGGATCTTCACCCTTGTGCAGCGCGGCCTCGACGCCGGCCGGCAGCTTGAGCTGGCTCACGTGCATGGAGTGGCCACCTTCCAGATCCTTGAGGTCGACCTCGATGAAGGCCGGCAGATCCTTCGGCAGGCACTTGACGTCGAGATCGGTCATGACGTGCTGGACCATGCCGCCGGAAAGCTTGACGCCCGGAGCGACGTCGGCATTGATGAAGTGCAGCGGCACCTTCTGGTGGATCGCGTGCGTCGCATCGATGCGCTGGAAGTCCACGTGCAGGATCAACTGGCGGAACGGGTGGCGCTGGACGTCGCGCAACAGGCACATCTGCCGGGCCCCGTCGAGGTCCAGGTTCAGCACGGAGGAATAGAACGCCTCCTTGCGCATGTGCTGCCAGAGATCGTTGTGGTCGAACTCGATGAGTTGCGGCTGGGTTTCACCGCCGTAGATGATGCCGGGAACGCGGCCGGCGCGACGCAGGCGGCGGCTCGCACCCGTGCCCTGTACTTCGCGCTTGGTGGCTTTGACTTCGATTGACATGGTGTTACTCCAAATAGACACTGCCCGCGACCAGGCAGTGGGTTAAGAAACTTATTCAACGAACAGCGACGAAACCGACTCTTCGTTGCTGATGCGCAGCATGGTCTCGGCCAGCAATCCGGAAATCGATACGACGCGGATGCGCTTGCTGGCTCTGGCATCCTCGCGCAGGGGAATGGTATCGGTAACCACCACTTCGTCGAGCTCCGATTCCTCGATGCGCGCGATGGCGCTGCCCGACAGCACGGGGTGCGTGGAGTAGGCAACCACGCGCTTGGCGCCGTGCTGCTTGAGGGCATGGGCTGCCTTGCACAGCGTGCCGGCGGTATCGACGATGTCGTCCATGATCACGCAGCTGCGCCCTTCGACGTCGCCGATGATGTGCATCACCTCCGAGACATTGGCGCGCGGCCGGCGCTTGTCGATGATCGCCAGGTCGGCTTCGAGCAGCTTGGCCGCCGCCCGGGCGCGCAGCACGCCGCCGACGTCGGGCGACACCACCATCAGGTCGTCGTGGCGCTGGCGCCAGATGTCGCCGAGCAGGATCGGCGTCGAGTAGATGTTGTCGACCGGTATGTCGAAGAAGCCCTGGATTTGGTCGGCGTGCAGGTCGACCGTCAGCACGCGCTGGACGCCGACGGCTTGCAGCATGTTGGCGACCACCTTGGCGGCGATGGGGACGCGCGCGGAACGCGGCCGGCGGTCCTGGCGGGCATAACCGAAGTACGGGATCGCTGCGGTGATGCGGCCGGCCGAGGAGCGCTTGAGCGCGTCGGCGAGGATGACGACTTCCATCAGGTTGTCGTTGGTCGGCGCGCAGGTGGGTTGCAGGATGAAAACATCCTTGCCGCGCACGTTCTCCAGCAGTTCGACGCTGGTTTCGCCGTCCGAGAAGCGGCCGACGGTGGCACGGCCGAGCGAGATGTTCAGGCGCTTGACAACATCGGCCGCCAACTTTGGGTTGGCGTTGCCGGTGAAAACCATCATGCTGTCGTAGGCCATGACCCTGTCCGTGCCGATTGCCGCAGAAAAGATTCGGGCAGACCGCCAATCCACGGCCTGCCCGGGGGAATTCTGGCTGGGGCTCCAGGATTCGAACCTGGGTATGCCGGAATCAAAATCCGGTGCCTTAACCAGCTTGGCGAAGCCCCAATCTCAACGTCCCCGAATTCCGGGGGCCGCCGAAAGGACGCGCATTGTCCTGTTTTTGCGGCGCAATGTCAATTCGGGATCGGGTGCAAATCGAGGCCGCGCGCGACGAATCCAACCATGCTTGCCGGCAGGGCCGCCAGGGCGGTGCGAGCCTCCGTTTCGCCAGTGAATTCGGCGAAGCAACAGGCGCCCGAACCGCTCATGCGGGCCGGGCCCCGATCCCGCAGCCAGTCGAGGTGGCGGCCGACTTCCGGGTAGAGCCGGCAGGCCACCGGTTCGAGGTCGTTCCCGCCCATGCCCGGCTGCCAGTTGCCGGGCGCGATCGCCGGTGTATCGCGGCGCAGGTCGGGCGCTCGGAAGATTTCCGCGGTCGGCACCGCCACGGCGGGCACGGTGACGAGATACCAGGCGGGCGGTAGCGTCACGTCGGTAAAGCGCTCACCGACGCCCTCGGCAAAGCAGGCGCGGCCATGGACGAACACGGGCACGTCGGCGCCAAGCGCCAAACCGAGCTCCAGCAACTCGGCGGTCGCCAGCCCACAGCTCCAAAGCCGGTTGAGTGCCATCAGCGTGGTCGCGGCATCGGAACTGCCACCGCCCAGCCCGCCGCCCAGCGGCAGCCGCTTGGTCAGGGAAATCGTGACGCCCGCGCCCATGCCGACGCACTCGCGCAGCAGGCGCGCGGCGCGCACGGTAAGGTCAGAATCCGCCGGCACGCCGGGCAAGGGCGTGGCCGGCACGATCGCGCCATCGTCGCGCGGCGTGAAGCGCAGTTCGTCGCCGTAGTCGAGAAACCGGAACACGGTTTGCAGCAGGTGATAGCCGTCGGCGCGGCGGCCGACGACGTGCAGGAAGAGGTTGATCTTGGCCGGCGCAGGCCAAGTCCGGTCCCAGTCGCTCATCGCGCCACTATCCATTCGCTGACCTTGAGGCGCAGCTCGATGTCGCCGCGCTTCGCCTCGATCAGCGTCGGCAGCGCATCGGCCGCCTCGCTCTGGTATTCCAGATACTCGACGCGCCAGCCGGAAGCGGCCGGAGGCGCCCGCCCCGACATCCATCGGGGCAGGTCATCGAGCGGCAGTCGGGCGCCGAATACCTGTTCGGACAAACCTTCCCAGTCGGCCGCGGTGTATTCCTTGCGGTCGGCCGTCACCAGGCGCGCACCGCGGGCATCCCGGCTCAATTGGGCGACGCCCTGTCCAAGCGGCGTGGTGAGCAGGATTTCGTCGCGCGCCGCATCGTGCCGCCAGGAGATATTGGCGTAGTGCCGCGACTGACTTTCGCGCACGACTATGCGGCCGTCGAATTCGAACTGCGTCAGCTTCTGGGGCGCGCGCGACACGGTGCTGCCGGCAGGCAGCTGGGCGCATGCCGCCAGCAGTGCGGCCGCCAGGGCGAGGCCGATGCGCTTCAGGGCGCGAACTTCCTGACCGTGCCGACCAGCACCTCGTTGCCGGGGCTGGCCTTCATCGCGTCGCCCCAGGTCCGGCGCGCCTCGTCCTTGCGGCCCAGCGACCACAACACCTCGCCCAGATGGGCGGCGATCTCGGGATCGGCGCGCAGCGTGAAAGCCTTCTTCAGCACATCGAGCGCGCCATTGGCATCGCCGCGCCGGAACAGCACCCAGCCCTTGCTGTCGAGGATGAACGGGTCCTCCGGGGAAATCAATAGCGCCTTGTCGATCAGGCGCTGGGCCTCGTCCAGACGTTCGTTGCGGTCGGCCAGCGAGTAGCCGAGGGCGTTGTAGGCGTGGGCATGATCCGGTTTGATCTCGATCAGTCGGCGCAGGTAGGGTTCGATGACGTCCGTCTTGCCGGCCTTTTCGGCCATGATCGCCGCCTCGTAGAGCAGCTCCGGCTGATCGGGTTGCGCCTTCAGGCCGTCGGCAAGAACCGCGTAGGCATCATTGGTCCGGCCCGCCTCGCGGAGCAGCTGCGACTCGGCGATCAGAAGCTGCGCCCGCTCCTCGGACGTCGCGGCTGCGGTCTCCTGGAGCGTCCGCCGTGCCTCATCGAGCTTCTGCTGGCGCATCAGAACCTGGGCCATGCGCAAGCGCGCGTGCAGATACTGGTTGCCGGACGCGACTTCGCCGTACCACTTGAGCGCCAGGTCGGGCTGCTTGCGATCCTCGGCAATCTGGCCCAGATAGACGCGGGCACCGTCGCTCTCGTTGTGATTCATGCCGACCAGCCGCGTGAGCTGCTTCTCGGCTTCGGCAACGTCGTTCAGCTGTAGCGACAGCACCGCCACCGCATAGACCACGTCGCCGTTATCCTGGTGATCGGCCAGCAGGGCCTGAAACTCTCTTCGTGCCGGGGCAAACTGCTTCACCGCAACCAGGCTGCGGGCGTAGGCAAGCCGCGCATCCTTCGCGCCCGGGTTCGCGGCGACGAAACCGGCCAGGAAGCGCATGGCGGCGTCGGGATCCTGGGTCATCTGCGCGCGGGCCAATGCCGCCTGCTCCCAGTCCGGCCTCAGGACGACGGCATGATCGAGTTCGGCAATCGCGCGCGGCATGTCGCCCGCACCATGGGCAGCCTGTGCACGCGCGAAATGTGCCTCCGCGATGCCAAGATAAGGCTCGCTCAACTTGTCGACCAGGCGCTGCGCCGCCTTCTTGTCGGGATGCCGCGCCAAGGCACGGTTGATCTGTAGCAGCAGGGCGCCAACATCCTTGCCGGCAGCCGCCAGCTGGGGCGCCAGGCTGGACTCGAGTTCGTCCGAGCGGCCGGTGGCGGCCAGCAGGCTGGTCAGCATCTGGCGCGGCTGCGGCGAATCCGGCTCGATCTCCGTCCACAGCCGGGTCACTTCCAGCGCCTGGTCATAGCGCCTGGCGAACAACGCGATTTCGGCGGCACGCCGCGCAATGCGGGGATCGCGCGTCGTTCGCGCCAAGTCCATGTAAGCCTCCAGCGCGAGCCCGAGCTGGCCTCGTGTACCCGCCAGTTCGGCGAGCAGGAATTCATAGAGGATGCGCGGCGTCAGATCCTGTTTCGGCAGCGCCGCCGAAGGCTGGCCGGAACTGTCCATATCCTCCGCCTGGACCGGGAAGGCCAGCGCGGCGGCGATCAGGGCGGGGAGCAAGCGGCGTTTCATGTTGGCATGCGGCGCGGAATTAGGCAGGCCGGAAGCGGCCGGAATACATACAATGACCGGACGATGTTAGCAGTTTCGCCTGGGGAAAGGCATCCGCCGTCATGCCCGAACTGCCTGAAGTGGAGGTCACGCGCCTCGGTCTGGCGCCGCGCCTGGTCGGCCGCAGCGTCACCGATGTCGCGGCCCGCATTCCGGCGCTGCGCTATCCCCTGCCGCCGCACCTTTCGGGCCACCTGCGCGGACGCGAATTGCTGGCGATCCGGCGGCGCGGCAAGTACCTGCTGTTCGATTTCGGCAATGGCCATGTGCTGGTTCACCTCGGCATGTCAGGCAGCTTGCGGCTGGTCCGTCGGGGCGAACCCGCGGCAAAGCACGATCATTTGGACATCGGCTTCGGCAGCGAGGTTCTCCGCCTGCACGACCCGCGCCGCTTCGGCGCGGTGCTCTGGTTGGCGGACGATCCCGAAGCGCATCCGCTGCTCGCCCATCTCGGCGCCGAACCGCTGGCCCGCACGTTCACTCCGGCCCTCCTGTCGGCTGCGCTGCGCGGCCGTCGCATCGCCATCAAGCCGGCCATCATGGACGCCGGCACCATCGTCGGCGTCGGCAACATCTACGCTTCGGAAAGCCTGCATCTGGCCGGCATCGATCCGCGCGCGGCGGCGGGCCGGGTATCGATGGCGCGACTGGAAAGACTGGTCCCGGCAATCAAGAGGACGCTGCGTGCCGCCATCCGCGCGGGCGGCAGCAGCCTGCGCGACTACGTGAGTTGCGAGGGTGGCCTGGGCGATTTCCAGACGCAGCACCGGGTATACGGGCGCGCCGGTGAGCCTTGCCATGAATGCGGCATGTCGATCAAAATGCTGCGACAGGGCAACCGGGCGACGTATTATTGCCCCCATTGCCAACGCTGACTCCAGTTCCCAGCCATCAAATCATGACCCTGGCCAGACAATTCGATAGCTACCGCGCCTGGCGCGACGACGTCCGACAGCTTGCCAACCGGCTACAGTCATGGCTGGAAGAAGGCGACCTGCTGGACAGCCAGACGGAACAACGGCTGCGCCGCATCCGCGACCGGCTCGACGAGGACAAGCTGGTGGTGGCCTTCGTCGCCGAGTTCTCGCGCGGCAAATCCGAGCTGATCAACGCGCTCTTTTTTGCCGATCGCGGCGGCCGGGTGCTGCCGTCGTCGGCGGGCCGCACCACCATGTGCCCGACGGAGATTTCCTGGGAGAAGAACCTGCCGCCGCGGGTCGCGCTGCTGCCGATCGAAACCCGCGCCGAGGGCGCCAGCATCGCCGACCTGCGCAACGTGACCGAGGCCTGGGAAAGCTTCCCATTCGACGCCGAGTCCCCGGAGTGGGTGGCGGAGTCGCTACGACATGTCGGCGACGTGAAGTGCGTGCCGGCGCAGGTGGCCCAATCGCTCGGTTTCGCCATCGGCAACGGCTCCGATGGCAGCCTGGTAGCGGACCGCGACGGCCAGGTGGAAATCCCGCGCTGGCGGCACGCGATGATCAACTACCCGCACCCGCTGCTCGAACAAGGGCTGGTGGTACTCGATACGCCGGGCCTCAATGCCATCGGCGCAGAGCCGGAGCTGACCCTGTCGCTGCTGCCCAGCGCCCACGCGGTACTCTTCGTTCTTGCGGCCGACACGGGCGTGACCCAAACCGACCTCGCGGTCTGGCGCGATCACGTCGGCAGCGGCGCCGGACGCCTGGTGGTGCTGAACAAGATCGACGGCCTCTGGGACGGCCTGCGCCCGACCGAGGACATCGACGCCGAAATCGAACGCCAGGTCGAGTCCTGCGGCCAGATTCTCGGCCTGCCCTCGTCGAGCGTCTTTGCCGTGTCCGCGCAGAAGGGACTGGTCGCCAAGATCGGCCGCGATCCCATCCTGCTGGAAAAGAGCCGCCTGCCGAAGCTGGAGGACGCGCTGGCGGAAGGCCTGCTGCCGGCCAAGCAGGACATCGTCGCGCGCGGCACCGCCGTCGAGGCGAGGCAACTGGCTGGCGAAGTGCGGCAGTTGCTGGCGACGCGGCGCGCGGCGCAGTGCGTGCAACTGGATGAGTTGTTCGCCCTGCGCGGCAAGAACGAGAGCATGGTCGCCCAGATGGTCGGGCGGGCGAAGCTGGAAAAGGATGGGTATGACAAGGGCCTGCGCGAGTACTACGCGGTGCGCAGCGTCTATACGCGACTCTCGGAAACGCTGTTCTCGCACCTCGGACTCGAAGCCCTGCGCGCCCATGCGCGACGGACGCGGGAGACCATGCGGCAGGCGCGATTCACGCCGCAACTGCTGTCGGCGATGGGCGAACTGTTCGCCGCTGCCGGCGAATGCCTCGACGCTTCCGAGAACGACATCGCGGAAATCTCGACGATGATGAAGGTAATGCGCGAGAAGTTCGGCAAGGCCTACGGCGTCACCATAGACCCGGCGGGCGCGTTCTCGCTGTCGGCGCGGCGGCGCCAGCTGAACCACCTGGAGGTCGCCTCGCGACGCCAGTACAGCAGCATCGTCAAGCTGCTTACCAGCGACAAGCGGACGATCACCCAGCAGTTCTTCGAAACCATCGTTTCCCAGATTCGCCGGATTTTCGACCACGCCAACCGCGATGCCGAGCATTGGCTGCGCGCCCTGATGGCGCCGCTGGAAAACCAGGTACGCGAGGTCCAGAAGCAGATGCGCCACCGCCTGGAGAACGTGCGGCGCATCCACGAAGCCGCCGAAGGCCTCGAAGACCACATCGACGAACTGACGCAGGACCGGGCGCAACTCGACGCCCGCTTGAAGGAACTTGCCGAACTGGAGGCGGCGCTGGACGCCACCCTCCGTCCGCCGCAGGCTGCGCTGGTACGCGCAGCCGCTTAAATCACTTGCCGCCCGTCAGCTTCAGGAACTTGGCCATCAGCTGATCGTGGCTTTCAACGTGGCTCGGGTCGGCCGGGATGCAGTCGACCGGGCAGACCTCGCGACATTGCGGCGTGTCGAAGTGGCCAACGCATTCGGTGCACTTGTCGGGATCGATGATGTAGATCTCGTCACCCTGCGAAATCGCATTGTTGGGGCACTCCGGCTCGCAAACGTCGCAGTTGATGCATTCGTCGGTGATGATCAGGGCCATGGCCTGTTACCTCTCTCAAGTATGTAAGTTGAACTTTTTCGCCAACCGGGCCCCCACCATCGGTTGAACGAACTTCGATACATCGCCCCCCAACGACGCGATTTCTCGCACCATCGTCGCGGAAATGAACATGTACTGCTCGCCGGGCGTCAGGAACACCGTTTCGACATCCGGGTAGAGATTGCGGTTCATGCCGGCCATCTGGAACTCGTATTCGAAGTCCGAAATCGCCCGCAGGCCGCGAATGATAACAGTCGCCCCCTGCCGGCGCAGGAAGTTCATCAGCAGGCCGTCGAAACCGATCACGTCGGCATTGGTGATCGGCGCCAGGATCTCGCGGGCGATTTCGACCCGCTCCGCCAGCGCGAAGCAGGGTTTCTTCGAACGACTTTCGGCGATGCCGACCACGACCCGGTCGAACAGCTTGCAGGCCCGGCGCACCAAGTCCTCGTGCCCGAGGGTGAGCGGATCGAAGGTACCCGGATAGACGGCGACTCTACAGTTCATTCCCGTTCCAGCAAGTGGAAGAATACCTGGCCCGCGTGTCC
>JAEHDA010000239.1 GCA_016880655.1 Rhodocyclaceae bacterium | reverse complement strand
CTGAATATATTTTTCCCTCTCTTCTTTCTTCCAGGCCACTTCTCTCATCAGGGCGCGGTACTCTTCCGGGAAAAGGTAACGGAAGGAGAGGTCTTCGAGCTCTGTCTTGATCCGGTCAATGCCCAGGCGATTGGCCAGAGGCGCATAGATGTCCAGGGTTTCCTGAGCGATTTTGACCTGACTTTCCGGGGGCAGATACTCCAGAGTTCGCATGTTGTGCAGGCGGTCGGCCAGCTTGATGAGGATGACGCGGACGTCGCGCGCCATCGCCAGCAGCATCTTGCGGTAGTTCTCGGCCTGGGCTTCCTCGTAGGACTGGTGTTCGAGCCGGTCGAGCTTGGAGACGCCATCGACGAGTTCCGCCGTGGTCTTGCCGAAGCGCTCGGCGATCTCCGCCTTGCTGATCGCGGTGTCCTCGACCACGTCGTGCAGCAGCGCGGCGCAGAGCGCCTGGGTGTCGAGGTGCCAGCCGGCCAGAGTCTCGGCCACGGCCAGCGGATGCGAGACATAGGGTTCACCGCTGATGCGGAACTGGCCGCGGTGGGCGTCGGCCGAAAACTGGTAGGCCGAGCACACGCGCTCGACGTCGTCTTCTTTCAGGTAGCTGGCGAGCTGGTCGCGAAAGCGCGCAAGATCCTCGGTCAGGTCGACCGGAGGATGCATGTCGTCGGGGATGATCGGCGGCTCGTCGACGGGCGAAACGGAGGATGGGAGCGCGGCCGCCATGGTCCCATCCCTAGTTCATGGCTTAGGCCTGGCCGCGGTTCAGGATCTCGAGGCCGACCTTGCCGGCGGCGAGTTCGCGCAGGGCAACGACCGTCGGCTTGTCGCGGCCGGCATCGACCATCGGCGTGCTGCCCATGGCGATCTGGCGGGCGCGGCGGGCCGCGACCAGCGTCAGGTCGAAGCGATTGGGAATACGTTTGAGGCAGTCATCGACGGTTATGCGGGCCATGGTTCATCCTTCAGGAAATCAATCGAGAAAACGGAACATCTCGGGGTGGCGGGCCTTCTGTCGGGCGAAACGCAGGCGCGAAGCCAGCACGGCAGCCCGGAGTTCATTCAACGCCACCTGCAAGTCGTTGTTGATTATAACAAAATCGAACTCGCCGACGTGACGCAATTCGCCCAGCGCCGCGGCGACGCGCCGCTGGATCACCTCGTCGCTGTCAAGCCCGCGTTTCCTCAGCCGGTTCTCCAGCTCCGCCGTCGACGGCGGCATCACGAAAATGCCGACGGCGTCATGAAAACGTTCGCGCACCTGTTGCGCCCCCTGCCAGTCGATCTCGAGCAGCATGTCGTGGCCGGAGCGCATCTGCTCCTCCAGCCAGACGCGCGAGGTGCCATAGAAATTGCCATGCACCTCGGCCCATTCGAGGAACTCGCTGCGGTCGCGCATGGCGACGAAGGTCCGAACGTCGATGAAATGGTAGGCGACGCCCTCGACCTCGCCGGCGCGCGGCGCCCGCGTCGTGTAGGAAACCGACTGGCGCACGTTGCTGTCGTGGTCGAGCAGCAGCTTGACCAGCGTGGTCTTGCCCGCGCCCGAGGGTGCGGTGACGATGAAAAGGCTTCCGGGTGTCATTGTGGCTTTCCTGCAACATCAATGGGTTGGCGACCGAAGTTCATGTTGACTCAGGTTGACGTTCGCACCCCGGCGCCTTAGACTCGTCGCATAGTATCAATAACTCTCACGGGAGAATCACCATGAAATCCAAAATCGCCGCTGCCGTCGCCCTGGCCTGCCTCAGCTCCGTCGCCCTCGCCCAGTCCAAGATGGGCACTGATGCCGGCTGGTATGTCGGCGGCAACATCGGCCAGTCCAGGAGCGACATGAATTCGAGCGACTTCAACTCTGCGGTTGTTGGCGTCAGCACCAGCAAGGATGATAACGATACGGCGTGGAAGCTGCTCCTCGGCTACAACTTCGATCAGAACTGGGCGCTTGAGGGCTTCTACACCAACCTGGGAGAGGCAAAGGCCAAATACTCTGGTATCCAGACCGGGGAAGCCAAGCTCACCAACGACGCGTGGGGCCTGGCACTCAAGGGCACGATTCCGGTCCACCAGCAGTGGGACATCTACGGTCGTCTCGGCTGGACCTACAATCGTTCCAAGTTGGATACGAGCTTTATCCCCGCCGTTGTCCCGTTCCCCGGAGCCGTGGCATCGAATGGATGGAGCGCCGACGAGAACCGTTCCGACGTGCTGCTCGGCGTCGGTGTCGAATGGAAGCCGCAGAAGAACTGGGGCATCCGCGCCGAATACGAAAACTACGGCGAGTTCGGCAACAAGTTGGACAGCTACGGCAAGACCGGGCGTTCCGATGTCGACATGTGGTCGCTTGGGGTTGTCGTCCGCTTCTAAGCGGATTACTCCGTCAGCGATAAGGCGGGCTGCGGCCCGCCTTTTTCATTCCAGGTTCTGCACCTGCTCGCGCATCTGCTCGATCAGCAGCTTGAGTTCGCGCGCGATCGCGGTGACCTCGGCCGACCCCGATTTCGACGCCAGGGTATTGGCCTCG
>JAEHDA010000238.1 GCA_016880655.1 Rhodocyclaceae bacterium | reverse complement strand
TGCACCCGGCTGGTCGTCGCGCCGTCCGTGCTCACCTTGGCGATCGACCACTGCCAGTCGGCCTGCGCCGCCACCTGCGGCAAATGGGTGACGCACAGCACCTGACGTTCCCGACCCAGCTTGCGCAACATCTGGCCAACGATCTCCGCCACCCGGCCGCCGATGCCGACATCGACCTCATCGAAAGTCAGCGTCGGCGCCACGCCGGCAGTGCTGGCGATCACCTGGATGGCCAGCCCGATGCGTGAAAGTTCGCCGCCCGAGGCTACCTTGGCCAGCGGGCGCAGCGGCTGGCCCGGATTGGCGGCCACCAGGAAGCCGACGTCCTCCAGCCCGTGGGCAGCGCCCTCGGGCAAGGCTTCGAGTGCGATTTCGAACCGCCCGCCCGCCATCGCCAGTTGCTGCATGCCTTCGGTCACCGCGGCGGAAAGATCCGCCGCGCCCTTCTTGCGCATGGCCGACAGCCGTTGCGCCACTTTGGCGTACGCAGCCTCAGCGGCCTTTTCCTTCGCCGCCAGCGCAGCCGGATCGGCCGCCAGCGTCAGTTCCTCCAGGCGTGCGTCGAGCCGGGCGAGAACGTCGGGCAATTCCTCGGGCGTCACGCGATGCTTGCGCGCCGCCGACATCACTGCCTCGATGCGCGACTCGAGTTCGGCCAGCCGCGCCGGCTCCAGTTCCAGCCGCTCGCGGTAACGCGTCAAGGCGTGGGTTGCCTCGCCGAGCTGGATGCGTGCGGCTTCGAGCAGTTCCGCCGGCTCCTTCAGCGCTTCGTCGTAGTCGGTGAGCGGCCGCAGGCGCGCGGTGGCCTCGTCCAGTTGCACCGAGACGGACGCCTCGTCCTCGTCGAGCATCGCCAGCGCCGCAGTGGCGCCTTCCAGCAGGCTGGCCGCATGGGCAAGCCGCCGCTGCTCCTGGTTGTCCTCCAGCCATCGTTCCGGCTCGAAAGCCAGCGTGCGCAGTTCCCTGACCTGCCAGTCGAGCATTTCCTTCTCGCGCGCCATGGCCGACACGTCCTGTTCGGCCCGCTCGCGCGCATCACGCAGGTGCCGCCAGGCGCGGAACTTCTCGGCGGTCTCCGCCGCCAGCGCCACCGCACCGACCTGGCTGTCGAGCAGCGCCCGCTGGGCATCGGCACGCAGCAGCGCATGGTAGGCATGCTGGCCGTGGATGTCGGCCAGGAATTCACCGGCCTGGCGCAGTTGCGTCAGCGTCGCCGGCGAGCCGTTGATGGTCGCCCGCGAACGGCCACCGGCATCGATCACGCGGCGCAGCAGGCAGACGGCATCGGCATCGAAATCGCTTTCGCGCAGCCAATCGGCCAGCGCGCTGCCTGCCTCGACGTCGAACTCTGCCGACACCTCGGCCCGCTCGGCGCCCGTGCGCAACACCGTGGCGTCGGCACGTTCGCCCAGCGCCAGCGACAACGCATCGACGAGGATGGACTTGCCCGCGCCGGTCTCGCCGGTCAGTGCACCGAAGCCGGGCTCGAACTCCAGTTCGAGCCGGTCGACGATGACGAAATCCTTGATGAACAGTCGGCGCAGCATCTCGTGGTCGGTCAGCGCTTGGGCGGCTCGCTCCAGTGGAGCTTCTCGCGCAGCATGGCGTAATAGCTGTAGCCCGGCGGATGCAGCAGCGTCACGCTCAGCGGCGAGCGGGCAATCCGCACGCGGTCGCCGGCCCGGACATCGAAACGCTCCTGGCCGTCGAAATGGACCCGGCCGTCGTGCGTCGAAATCAGCGTGATGTCGACCCGGCTGCCGTCGGCGATGCTGATCGGTCGGTTTGACAGCGCGTGCGGGCACAGCGGCACGATGGCGATGCCCGCCACGCCGGGATGCAGGATGGGGCCGTTGGCGGAAAGCGCGTAGGCGGTCGAGCCGGTCGGCGTGGCGACGATCATGCCGTCGGCGCGCAGCAGATAGACGAATTCGCCGTCGACCTCGACCTGCATCTCGATCATGCGGCCGAGATCGCCCTTGTTCACGACCACCTCGTTGAAGGCCAGGCTACCGCCCAGCCGTGCGCCATCACGCCAAATCTCGCCGGCCAGCAACAGGCGAGGCTCGGCAGTGAACTTGCCGGCCAACAGGTCGGCAATGCCGGCGATCATGTCGTCGCGGGCGATGTCGGTCATGAAGCCTAGCCGACCCTGGTTGACGCCCGCCAGCGGCACGCCGAACCCGGCCAGCCGCCGGGCCGCGTAGAGCATGGTACCGTCGCCGCCGAGCACGACGGCGACATCCGCCTGCCGGCCCATGGCTTCGTAGCTCGCCGTCTCGCCGCCGCTGACTTTCGCGGAACCGGCAAGACCTTCCTCGACCAGCACGCGCACGCCGCGCTCGCGCAGGAAATCCGCCAGCGGCGGCAGCGACGCCGCCACCTCGGGACTGTGATACTTGCCGATCAGGCCGGCGGTGCGGATTGTTTTCTGGAACGTCGTGCCCATGTAAGCGATTAAACCATATCCGGTTTCCCGCTAGAATCGCCCGATGCTCGACCGCCGCGCCCAGTCACTGCTGAAGACCCTGATCGAACGGTATATCGTCGAAGGACAGCCGGTCGGGTCGCGCACGCTTTCCCGCTATTCCGGGCTGGAACTCTCGCCGGCGACCATTCGCAACGTCATGTCCGACCTGGAGGAGATGGGCTTCATCGCCAGCCCGCATACCTCGGCCGGGCGCATTCCGACGCCCAAGGGCTACCGGCTGTTCGTCGACAGCCTGCTGACCGTGCAGCCGCTGGCGCACCAGCAGATTTCCGATATTCGCGACGCCATCCACCCCGACCAGCCGCAGCGGGTGATCGGCCATGCGTCGCTCCTGCTGTCCGAGCTGACACACTTCGCCGGCGTGGTGGTGGCGCCGCGCCGCCAGTTGCCGCGCATCCGCCAGATCGAATTCCTCAGCCTGTCCGACACGCGCATCCTGCTCATCATCGTCACCAGCGAAGGCGACGTGCAGAACCGCATCCTGTTCACCCAGCGTTCCTACACGCCGGGCGAACTGGCGCAGGCCGCCAACATGCTCAACGAGCACTTCGCCGGGCTCGACTTCCAGCAGATCCGCCACCGCCTGCAGGCCGACCTGCGGCAGCTCAGCGCCGACATGGCCGAGCTGATGAGCGCCGCCGTTGAGGCCGGCAGCGAAGCCGTCACCGACAGCGCCGCCCAGTACGTGATCAGCGGCGAGAAGAACCTGCTCGGCGTCGAGGACCTGTCCTCCAACATGGGCCGGCTGCGCAGCCTGTTCGACCTCTTCGAGCAGAAGACCGGCCTGGTGCAATTGCTCGAACTGTCCAGCCGCGCCGACGGCGTGCAGGTCTTCATCGGCGGCGAATCGGGCATCGCCTCGCTCGACGAGTGCAGCGTCGTCGCCGCACCCTATGAGGTCGACGGCCAGGTGGTGGGCACCATCGGCGTCATCGGCCCGACGCGCATGGCCTACGAACGCGTCATCCCCATCGTCGACATCACCGCCAAGCTATTGGCGAGTGCCCTCTCCGCCCCATGACCGTCGGCCTGCTGCTGGTCAACCTCGGCACGCCGGAAGCGCCCACCGCGCCGGCACTGAAGCGTTACCTGGCCGAATTCCTTGGCGACCGCCGCGTCGTCGACCTGCCGCGCCTGCTCTGGTGGCCAATCCTGCACGGCGTCATCCTGCGCACCCGTCCGGCCAAGTCGGCAGCGAAGTACGCGAAGATCTGGACGCCCGAAGGCTCGCCGCTCAAAGTGCATACCGAGCGCCAGGCCAAGCTGGTCAAGGGACTGCTCGGCCATCGCGGCATCACCGGCGTCACGGTCGCCTGGGCAATGCGCTACGGCCAGCCTTCGATCGGCAACATGCTCGACAACCTGAAACGCAGCGGCGCCAAACGCATCCTGGTGCTGCCGCTTTACCCGCAGTTCTCGGGCAGCACCACCGCCAGCACCCAGGATGCCGTCGCGGCCTGGCGGCGGCGCAATCCCGATGCGCCCAAGCTCGTCGAGATCGGCGAGTACCACGACCATCCCGGCTACATCGGCGCCCTGGCGCAGAGCGTGCGCGACCACTGGATGACACAGGGCGGCCGTGCCGGGAAGCTCATCATGAGCTTTCACGGCATTCCGAAACGCGCCGTCGCCAAGGGCGATCCCTACGAAAGTCAGTGCCGGCGGAGCGCCGAGCTGCTCGCCCGCGAACTCAATCTGGCGCCGCACGAATGGCTGCTCACCTTCCAGTCGCGCTTCGGCGCCGCCGAATGGCTACAGCCCTACACCCAGCCGACGCTTGAGCAGCTCGCGAAGGATGGCGTGACGAGCGTCGATGTCATTTGCCCCGGCTTTCCCGGCGACTGCCTGGAGACACTGGAGGAGATCGCCATGGAATGCCGCGATGCCTTCCTGGCCGCGGGCGGCAGCGAGTATCGCTACATCCCGTGCCTCAACGAGAGCGCCGACTGGATCGCCGCGCTGACCGACATCGCGCTCGCCAAACTGCCCGCCTGAAGCCCGGAACCGCAGGCCACGGGCGGTAGAATGCCGTCCATGCAAGACAGTCTTCTCCAGCGCAGCCTCGCGGCCGTCTGGCATCCCTGCACCCAGATGAAGCAGCACGACAGTGCCGGCCAATCGCCGCTGCCGCTGCTGCCCATCGTCCGTGGCGAAGGTCCGTGGCTGATCGGCGTCGATGGCCAGCGCTGGCTCGACGGCATCAGCTCCTGGTGGGTCAATCTGTTCGGCCACTGCAACCCGCGCATCAACGCCGCGCTGCGCGAACAGCTGGAAACGCTGGAGCATGTCTTGCTCGCCGGTTGCACGCATGCGCCGGTGGTCGAACTCTCCGAACGATTGTCGGCATTGACGGGCGGCCGGCTCGGCCACTGCTTCTACGGCTCCGACGGCGCCTCGGCCACCGAGATCGCGCTCAAGATGTCGGCGCACTACTGGCGCAACGTCGGCCGGCCGGAGAAGAACCGCTACCTGTGCCTGGCCGGCGGCTACCACGGCGAGACGGTCGGCGCGCTCGGCGTCACCGACATCGCTGTCTTCCGCGACGCCTACGCGCCGCTGATCCGCGCCGCCACCGTGCTTCCATCGCCGGATTCGCGTCAGGGCGCGGATGCGTCGCGTATCGCCGCCGACGCGCTGGCGGCACATCTCGAGGCGCATCACGCCGAAACGGCAGCGCTGATCGTCGAACCGCTGGTGCAATGCGCCGCCGGCATGGCCATGCACGAGCCAGAGTACCTGCGCCTTGCCCGCAAGCTGTGCGACCGCTACGAGGTGCATCTGATCTGCGACGAGATCGCCGTGGGCTTCGGCCGCACCGGCAGCTTCTTCGCCCACGAGCAGGCGGGCATCCACCCGGATTTCCTGTGCCTCTCGAAGGGCATCACGGGCGGCTACCTGCCGCTGTCGGTAGTGATGACGCGCAACGCCATCTATGAGGCGTTCTACGACGACGCCACCGCGCGCGGTTTCCTGCATTCGCATTCCTACACCGGCAACCCGCTCGCCTGCCGGGCCGCACTGGCGACGCTCGACATCTTCGAACAGGACGACGTGCTCGCCGGCAACATCGAACGAGGCCGGCACATCGACGCGCGGCTGCGCCCGCTGGCCGATCATCCGAAGGTGCGCCACTACCGCCGCCGCGGCATGATCTTCGCATTCGACATCGACAGCGATCCCGGCTTCGGTCGCCGCTACTACCGCGCAGCACTGAAATACGGCGTGCTGTTGCGCCCGATCGGCAATACTGTGTACCTTATGCCGCCCTACATCCTCGGCGACGCCGAAATCGAACTGCTCGGTCGCGTGGCCGGCGAGGTACTTGAGGAAACGCTAACGCCATGACATTCGACGAACGGCTTGCCGAGCTGAAGGCCAAGGGACTGCTGCGCCGCCGCCGCCTCGCGGGCACGCCCTGCGGGCCGGAAATGCTGATCGACGGCCGGCCGGTGCTTTCGTTCGCCAGCAACGACTATCTCGGCCTTGCCGCCCATCCGCGCGTGGTGGATGCGGCGACGCAGGGCCTGCTGCAGTGGGGCGTCGGCGCGGGCGCCTCGGAGTATCTCGGCGGCCACTTCCCGCCCGGCCGCGACATCGAAACGCAGCTCGCGACCTTCGTTGGCGCCGAGAAGGCATTGCACTTCGCCACCGGTTACATGGCCAACCTCGGCATCGTGCCCGCGCTGGCCGGGCGCAACGACGCCATCTTCGCCGACAAGCTCAACCACGCGTCGCTGATCGACGCCGTGCGTCTGTCGCTTGCCTTCAACCACCGTTATCCGCACCTCGACCTCGGCGTGCTGGAAGGGCAGCTGTCCGCCAACCGCGCCAGGCAGCGCCTGATCCTGACCGACGCGGTGTTCAGCATGGACGGCGACATCGCGCCGCTGCCGAAGCTGCTGGAACTGGCCGAACGCTATGACGCCTGGCTGCTGGTGGACGACGCCCACGGCTTCGGTGTGCTCGGCCCGCAGGGTCGCGGCACCGCGGCGCACTTCGGCCTGAAGCCGGGCGGGCGCCTGATCGTGATGGGCACGCTGGGCAAGGCGGCGGGTGGCGCGGGCGCCTTCGTCGCCGGCGATGCCAGCGTGATCGACTGGCTCGAGCAATCGGCGCGCACCGCCATCTACACCACCGGCGTACCGCCGGCGCTGACTTTCGCGCTGCTGGAAAGTATCCGGCTGATCGAGGCCGGCGACGCCTTGCGTGTGCACCTTCAGGACCTGATCGCCCGGCTGCGCGCCGGCCTGCAACCGATCTGCGAGCGCACCGGCTGGCGACTGTCGCCCTCGACGACGGCCATCCAGCCGGTGGTCATCGGCGGCAATGAGGCAACGCTGGCGGTGGCCGACGCGCTGATCGGGCGCGGCATCTGGGCGCCCGCGATCCGGCCGCCGACCGTGCCGGACGGGCAGGCGCGCCTGCGCATCTCGCTATCGGCCTCGCACGGCCCGATGCAGATCGACGAACTGGTCGCGGCGCTCGCGGAAATCGCGTCTTGACTGATCTGGTGTTTCTCGCCGGCTGGGGTTTCGACAAGCGCGTCTGGCAACCCGTCGTCGAGCGGCTTGCGGATGAGTTCCGCATCGGCTACGAGCTCGATGCCGCGTCACCCGATGCCGTCGTCTGCGGCTGGTCGCTGGGCGCGATGCGGGCCATGAAGTTCGCCAGCGAAAAGTCAGCCATGGCGACACGCCTCGCCAAACTCATCCTCGTCGGTGCGACGCCGCGCTTCGTCCAGGCACCCGACTGGCCTGCCGCGCAGCCGCCCGAGCTGCTGGACGGTTTCGCCGCCGCCGTCGCCGCCGATCCGCCAGCGGCCCTGCGCCGCTTCGCCGCGCTCCTGAACCGGGGCGACGACCGGGCACGCGATCTCACCCGACAACTGGGCGACCTCCTGCGCGAGCACATCCCGGATGCCGCGACGCTTGCCGCCGGTCTCGCCGAACTGCGCGACACCGACCTGCGAGAGTCAGTGGCGGCCGCATTTTCCCGAATTCGCCAACCCGCGCTGCTGATTCACGGCGAACGCGACCCGTTGATGCCGCCGGCCGCCGCGCAATGGCTGGCCGCACACCTGCCAAACGCGCATCTGGAGGTGTTCCCCGGCGCCGCCCACGCGCCATTCCTCGCCCAGCCGGAACGCTTCGCGCACCTGGTTCGCGAGTTCGCACGATGAACAAGCACGCCGTCCGCCGTGCCTTCGACCGCGCCGCCGCCAGCTACGACGCGGCGGCGAACCTGCAACGGCGCGTCTGCGAGCTTTTGCTCGCCGAACTCGCCGAGCCTGCCGCCGCGCGCATTCTCGATGCCGGCTGCGGCACCGGCTACGCCCTTGGCCGGCTGGCATCACGCTGGCCGGAGTCGAACATCGTCGCCGCCGACTTCGCGCCGGCCATGGTCGCTGCCGCGGGCGGCGGCAACAGTCGCGGGGTCTGCGCCGACATCGAGGCGCTGCCCTTCGTCGACGCCGCATTCGATCTCTACTGGTCGAGCCTGAGCTTCCAGTGGTGCGACGCCGCCCGGGCCGTGGCCGAAGCCGCGCGCGTGCTTGCGCCCGGCGGCCGGCTGGCCGTCAGCAGCCTCGCCGCCGGCACGCTGGCCGAACTCGACGCGGCCTTCGCCGGCACCGATCGCCACCGCCACGTGCTGCACTTTCCGCCCGCCGAGGCTTTGGCCACCGCCTGCACCGTGGCCGGATTGACGACGGTGAGACTCGAACGGCACACGCTGCGCTTCCACCACGACGATCTCGCCTCGCTGTTGCGCGAACTGAAGGCACTCGGCGCCAACCAGGTCGGCGGGGAACGCCGTCCGGGCCTGATGGGCCGCGCCGCGTGGCAAACTGTCGAACAGCGCTACGAAGCCCGGCGCGAAGCCGCCGGCCTGCCCGCCACCTTCGAGGTCATCCTATGCACCGCAAGCAAGCCTATTTCGTGACCGGCACCGACACCGAAGTCGGCAAGACCTTCGCCACCTGCGCCCTGCTCCATGTCGCCCGCGGCCAGGGCCTCGTCGCCGTCGGCATGAAGCCGGTCGCGGCGGGCGTCGACGCGGCCGGTCAAAACGCGGACGTCGAAGCGCTGGCGACCGCCGCATCATTCCCGGCGCCGCGCGAGCTGATCAATCCCTACTGCTTCGAAGCGCCCGTCGCGCCGCACATCGCGGCCGCGGTCGAAGGGCAAACCATCGACCCGGAGCGCATCGCCGCCGCGGCGCGCGATCTGGCCGCCGATGCCGACCTGCTCCTCATCGAGGGCGTCGGCGGATTCCGCGTCCCGCTCGGCGACGACCTCGATACCGCCGACCTGGCGGTCCGCCTCGACCTGCCCGTCGTCCTGGTGGTCGGCCTGCGCCTCGGCTGCCTCAACCACGCCCTGATCACCGCCGAAGCAATCCGCGCGCGCGGGCTGAAGCTGGCCGGCTGGATCGCCAACGGCATCGACCCGGACATGCCCTGGCCGGAAGAAAATGTCACCGCACTGAAGGAGCGCCTCGCCGCGCCGCTCCTCGGCGTGCTGCCCTGGATGGACACCGCCGACCCCGCGACCGCCGCCGCGCATCTTTCCCTGCCCTGACAACCTTCCTGGGCTAGAATCGACGACGCTTGTGCCGAAAGACAGCTACGGGAGGCCGACGAGTCATGAAGCTGATCGCCGATCAGAAGATCTGGGTGAAACTGACGGCCGCAATCTGGCTGATGATGGTTCTCTTCTGGACGGGCCTGATCTTCTGGGAAAGCCATGTCAACCGGCAGACGGCCATCGAACAGGCCAAGGGCTTTTCCCTGTCGATGCACGACGCCACCCTGGCGGGGCTGACCGGCATGATGATCACCGGGACCATCGGCCAGCGGGAAATATTCCTCGACCAGATCAAGCAGTTGTCGGTCATCCGCAACCTGTCCGTCCTGCGTGGCGAGGCCGTCACCAAGCTGTTCGGGCCGGGCAATGCCAGGGACAGCCAGCCGCGTGACGCCGTGGAGCAGCGCGTATTGGCCAGCGGCGAGGAGTTCAGCGCCGTCGAATCCGACGACAGGGGCGAATACCTGCGCGTGGTGCGGCCAGCCAAGGCTTCGAAGAACTACCTTGGCAAGGACTGCATAGCCTGCCATCAGGTACCCGAGGGCACGGTGCTGGGCGCGGTCAGCATGAAGATCTCGCTCGACCAGGTGAATGCCGCTGTCGGCGCCCAGCGCATCAAGTCGCTGCTCGCCGCCATCATCCTCAGCGTGCCGCTGCTGGCGTTCATCTACCTGTTCATTCGCAACGTCGTCACGAAACCGATCGACAAGATGGTGTCCGGCCTGCGCGCCATCGCCCACGGCGAGTGCGACCTGACCCAGCGGCTCGAAGTCCACGGCCATGACGAAATCGGCACCGCCAGTGCCGGCTTCAACGACATGATGGCGAAGATGGGAACCATGGTGCACTTGATCGGCGATTCCGCCCGACAGGTCACCGCCGCGGCGCACGACTTGTCGGCCAGCGCCGGGCAGGTGGCAGCCAGTTCGCACCGGCAGAACGACACGTCGGTGGCGGCGTCCGGGTCCGTCGACCAGATGGTGTCGGCCATCGCCTCGATTGCCCGCAGCACCGAGGGTGTACACGAACAGTCGCGCGAAAGCCTGCGTCGTTCGCAGGAAGGCAACGTCACCCTGTCCAAGCTGATTGGCGAGATTTCAGTGGTCGAGTCGACGGTAAGCGGCATCGCCGACGCCGTGCAGGAGTTCATCGACAGCACCGTGGCAATCACCAACATGACCAAGGAAGTCCGCGACATCGCCGACCAGACCAACCTGCTGGCATTGAACGCCGCCATCGAAGCGGCACGTGCGGGCGAACAGGGCCGGGGCTTCGCGGTCGTTGCCGACGAGGTGCGCAAGCTGGCCGAAAAATCGGCCGGATCGGCCAGCGAAATCGATGGCATCACGCGCGCCCTGTCCGACCGCTCCGACGCGGTGCAACGCTCGATCCAGGAAGGGCTCGACCACCTCGCCTCCAGCCAGGACTCGCTGGAGGCCGTGGCCGAAGTGCTGGGCGAAGCGAGCAGTTCGGTAACCCAGGTCGGCCACGGCATGGACGCCATCGCCGACGCCACGGAAGAACAGCGGCGCGTCAGCGGCGAGGTCGCCGCGAACATCGACGCCATCGCCGACATGGCGAAGGAAAACAACAGGGCGGTGGAGCAGACGGCCGCCGCCGCCAAGAAGCTGGAGCAACTCGCCGGCGATCTACAGGACATCGTCGGCCGCTTCCGCACCTGACGTTTTTTTCGCTCCGGGGGCTTGAAAGGCTCCCGGGCGCCCCCATTATCCGCATGGTTTATCGTTAGGGACGCTTCCCCCATGCAGGATATCGACAAGCAGGACCCCGCTTCCGACGCGTCTTCGGCCGCATGCGCCGATATCGGCCATGCGTCGCCCCAGCCCGAAACCATGCCCAGCCTCGAGGAAATGCTCAAGACGGCAGAACTCAAGGCCGAAGAGCACCACGATGCCTGGCTGCGTGCCAAGGCCGAGACCGAGAACATCCGGCGCCGCGCCCAGGACGACATCGCCAAGGCCGGCAAATTCGCCGCCGAGAAGTTTGCCGGCGAGCTGCTGGCGGTCAAGGACAGCCTGGAGGCCGCGCTGGCCACCCAGGAACAGGACGCCGCCGCCTTGCGCGCGGGCGTCGAGCTGACGCTGCGGCAACTGATCAACGCTTTCGACAAGTCCAGCGTCAAGGAACTCAACCCGCTGGACGAGAAGTTCGACCCGCACCAGCACCAGGCGATCAGCCAGGTCGAGGCGGACGGCGAGCCGAACCGGGTCATCAACGTGCTACAGAAGGGCTATGCCCTGCACGAACGCATCCTGCGCCCCGCCCTGGTGGTGGTTTCGAAAGCAAAGTCGGCTTGAAGCCGGGGGGCGATACCCCCATATCCTGAACAGCTTAGTCATTCCCGAATTCTTTTAAGGACACCAACATGGGCAAGATCATCGGCATCGACCTCGGCACCACCAACAGCTGCGTCGCCATCATGGAAGGCGGCAAGCCCAAGGTCATCGAAAACTCCGAAGGCGCGCGCACCACGCCGTCCATCGTCGCCTACGCCGACGATGGCGAGATTCTGTGCGGCGCACCGGCCAAGCGCCAGGCGGTCACCAACGCCAGGAACACGCTCTACGCTGTCAAGCGCCTGATCGGCCGCCGCTTCGAGGAAAAGGAAGTGCAGAAGGACATCGACCTGATGCCCTTCAAGATCCTCAAGGCCGACAACGGCGACGCTTGGGTGGAAGCGCGCGACAAGAAGATGGCGCCGCCCCAGGTTTCCGCCGAAGTGCTGAAGAAGATGAAGAAGACGGCCGAGGACTACCTCGGCGAGGAAGTCACGGAAGCCGTGATCACCGTGCCCGCCTACTTCAACGACAGCCAGCGCCAGGCCACCAAGGACGCCGGCCGCATCGCCGGCCTGGAAGTGAAGCGCATCATCAACGAGCCGACCGCGGCCGCGCTCGCCTTCGGCATGGACAAGCAGGAAGGCGACCGCAAGATCGCGGTCTACGACCTTGGCGGCGGTACTTTCGACATCTCGATCATCGAGATCGCCGAACTCGACGGCGAGCACCAGTTCGAGGTGCTATCCACCAACGGCGACACCTTCCTGGGCGGCGAGGACTTCGACCAGCGCGTCATCGACTACATCGTCACCGAGTTCAAGAAGGAACAGGGCGTCGACCTGAAGAACGACGTGCTGGCCCTGCAACGCCTGAAGGAAGCCGCCGAAAAGGCCAAGATCGAGCTGTCCAGCTCGATGCAAACCGAAATCAACCTGCCCTACATCACGGCCGACGCGACGGGTCCGAAGCACTTGGCGATGAAGATCACCCGCGCCAAGTTCGAGTCGCTGGTCGATGAACTGATCCAGCGCACCATCGAGCCCTGCCGTATCGCCATCAAGGACGCCGGCGTCAAGGTGGGCGACATCGCCGACGTGATCCTGGTCGGCGGCATGACGCGCATGCCCAAGGTGCAGGAGAAGGTCAAGGAATTCTTCGGCAAGGAACCGCGCAAGGACGTGAACCCCGACGAAGCCGTCGCGGTCGGCGCCTCCATCCAGGGCGGCGTGCTGCAAGGCGAAGTCAAGGACGTGCTGCTGCTCGACGTCACCCCGCTCAGCCTGGGCATCGAGACGCTGGGAGGCGTCATGACCAAGCTGATCACCAAGAACACGACCATCCCGACCAAGACCAGCCAGGTGTTCTCGACCGCCGACGACAACCAGTCGGCCGTGACCATCCACGTGCTGCAGGGCGAGCGCGAAATGGCCGCCGGCAACAAGAGCCTCGGCCAGTTCAACCTCACCGACATCCCGCCGTCGCCGCGCGGCATGCCGCAGATCGAGGTCACCTTCGACATCGACGCCAACGGCATCCTCCACGTCTCGGCCCGCGACAAGGGCACCGGCAAGGAGAACAAGATCACCATCAAGGCCAACTCCGGCCTCTCCGACGACGAGATCCAGCGCATGGTGCGCGACGCCGAGGCCCACGCCGAGGAGGACAAGAAGGCGCACGAGATGGTCGAGGCGCGCAACCAGTGCGACGCCATGATCCATTCGGTGAAGAAGGCGCTGGCCGATTACGGCGACAAGAT
>JAEHDA010000237.1 GCA_016880655.1 Rhodocyclaceae bacterium | reverse complement strand
CGTACCGAAGTCGCCGACGACGCGAGATCGCCCGTCACGGACATTAAGTTCCCGCAGCTTCATGCCGATGCCGTTTCGCGGCACGTAGTAGAGGAGATCCGGGTTGGTCGGATGCCATTGAGGTTCTGCATCGCCACCGACTTCAGCCAATATCTCCAGGTGCCGAAGCGACAGCGCATCGTAGAGGTGCCATGCGCCATCACTGGCGATGATCAGAAACCGTGAGTTGTCGGCATTGAAAGCCTGCCGTCGCGAATAGTCGTTGCGCGCAAATCCTCTCGGTGGCTCCGCATCATGCTGCGTCGCGCGAACCACACATGCGCCGAATACGGGATCGCGGAATGGCACGCCCTTGTTCGGACGCGGCAGGTCGGGTGGAGCGGTCGTCACCTTGCCCCGCGGCAAGGTCCGGGTTGATGTGGCCGCCAAATCGGCACATTTGACGGCGCCAGGGCCAGCCGCGACGAGCTCCTGCATAGCCTCGGCCACACCGAGCGCATCGACGAAGCAACACAGCCCGACAAGGATGGCCACGACCAGCCGGTGATACCGTGAAACGCCCCCCATACCCAGTCGGCCGGCCAAGGTCAGTTGCGGCTTTTCGTCTTGGGAGTCAGCTTCTCGATGCTTTCGACCAAGCGACCGAGCAGCGCCAAAGTACTGGAATTGTTGCGCAGCAATCCATCGAGTGCCGCTTCGACACGAACAATGCGCTCCTCGACCTGAGTTGACCGCAATGCCAGATCCTCCTGAGCCAAGGCATTGACGATTGCCCGAGGCGTATCGGTCAAGGCGGACGCAACCGCTTCCGCGCCACCAAGAGGAGCCGCTCCGCTTGGTGCCGGCGATAGCTTGGGCGCCAGGGTCTCGTTCTCGATCTCGCGAACGACCTCGAATACCTCGGCCTCGGAAAAGGCCTTGATATTCGAGAGGAATCCTGACAGCAACAGCCGGTCGCAGATGGCGTTAATCCGGCGAGGAATTCCGCCGCTGCCTTCGTAGATGGCTGGAAAGGCATCAGGAGAGAAGCTGGGGGAATTTGTCCAGCCGCAGTGAGTCAGGCGGTGTTCGATGTAGGCCTGGGTTTCCTTCACATCCATCGGCCCGATGTGACAGGCGGCGATCACGCGTTGACGCAATTGCGTCAGTTGCGGACTTTGCAGCGTGTACCTGAACTCCGGTTGCCCGACAAGAAAACTCTGCAACAGCGCGTGCGTGTTGAGCTGGAAGTTGGACAGCATGCGCAGTTCTTCAACCGCCTGCATGCTGAGGTTCTGCGCCTCGTCTACCACCAGGAGGCATCGCTTCCCCGACCGGTAGATATTGACGAGGAAAGCTTCCAGTGCAACCAGCAGATCAGCCTTGGTTTCGGCAGAGGTAGGAACGCCAAACACTGCGGCGACGAGACGCAATGCGTTGTCGGCATCCAATTGGGTGCTCACCAGATGAGCGGCAATGAACTTGTCCGGGTCAAGCTTGCTGAGCAGGCTGCGCACCAAGGTGGTCTTGCCGGCACCGACCTCGCCCGTGATGACGATAAACCCCTCATTTCGATGGAGGCCGTATTCCAGATAGGCCATGGCCCGCCGGTGTTGCCTGCTGCCGAAATAGAAGGAAGGATCGGGGTTGGTCTGGAAGGGCTTTGCGTTGAGTCCGTAATACTCTTCGTACATATTTTCGCCCAGAACGAGGCGTCTAGAAACTTTGCGTCAGGGAGCCAACAACAGCGTTCTCGCGAACCCCCCCGGTAACCGAGCTGTTGAACTTGGTACTACGCGCTCCGACCGACGCAATCGCCTTCGGCGCGAGGCGGAAGTTCAGCGCTACCGTCCCGGTCTTCTGGGTAGAGAACATGTCGGCGATATCCATCGCTTCCGACTTGAGACGCACCACCGACATATTCAGGGTAGTCAAAGGCGTAACGCGATACGACCAGCCAAGAGTCGCACCGCGTTCACGGATGTCATCACTTCCGACAATGCTGAAACTATCGACCGCAGTCGGCGAGAACGGAACCAATTGCTGATCGCGCTGAAGCAACGCGAGGGTGAGCGTATTCCTGACCCCGATCAGGGCAACCGAGGCTTCCCGTTCATGATCAAGGTAGAAACGCGATGTCTGGACGCCACCACCGCTCGTCAGATCCGCGGTTCCGCCGACAAGCGCCATTCGCGCCCGTACTGCGCGATTGCGCTCGACCGGATCGGGAATACTGGACTCCAATAGATTCGACATCAGCTCATGAATGGCGCCCGGATTGTAGCCAGCCAATAGCGTCGGAAGGATTGTTACATCCTTGGTATCGGTGTAACGCCAGGCGGTCAAGGCTGTACGGTGGGTCGCCAACAGATTGTGCCCATAGCCGAAGAAGCGCTTTTCCCGCAATCCGGCAACCTGCGTTTGTTTGGTGGGAGACCATTCGAAGCCAACGCCCGGTGTACTCGTCGTTTCCCGATCAACGCTGGCGTAGTTGGTAGTCTCCCGCCCGCCGGAAACCGAGAAATGCAGATGCGCGCCAACCGGGACGACCAAGCCGGCGCGGAAGCGCGTATCGTCCCGATCGCCGATGACATCGTTCTTGACATTCGTCGCCGTAGTGTCGCCAAACCAACCGATTGTTCCTGTCGTCGCGTGATTCTTAACCGATCCAACGATCTGGTCGACGCGCGTAGCTGCCAGGCTGGGATCGTCGGAACGCGAGTCGATGGAATTCAGCCTCACCAAGTAGTCCGCGGAATTGGCAATGCGACCGCGAATATATGGCGATACCTGCATGGTCTTCGTTTCGACCAGATTTCCCGAGGCATTCCTGCCATCGACCGATATCGGACCGAACACGGAGAGGTTGCGCTGGACGATATTTGCGCTGGCATCCACGAAGAGCCACTTCTCAACTGCTTCGAGTGTCGCATACGAATTCAGCAGATTCTGCTGACGGTCCCACTGCGAGTTGCCATGGTAATAGAGGTACTCCCGACGATAATCCAGAAATCCGTTCAGTCGGGCACCTGCGCCGTCAATGCGGATCCCAGGCGCAAGATCCGAAATGAACCCTCGCTCTGGCGACACGCCAGTCAAGCCCATGTTGGAGCTGTAGGTCTCGGTCGCCGAAATATACGGGGTGATGGTCCAGGCTTCGCTGTGAGCTGCGCCAGCGCCAACTGTTGCCAGCAACCCGATCGCGATCCGGACGGCACGGGACCAGTCTTGGGAGGCAAGAGGTGGTCTACTAGTATCCGTAGCCATACTCGTACCCGTACGCCACATTTTCAACGTTGCGCGCTTGATTGAGTACCATCAACTTGACCGGGCACGCTTCGATTGTGGCTAACGCTTCCTTGACGGCATTCTGCGGAGTCTCTTCCGCGCGCACGACAAACAGGATCTGTCCCATGCGGCTCGCCAACACGCGCGCTTCCGTGGTCAACAACAGGGGGGGTGAGTCGAAAATGATGATTCGATCGGAATAGCGCCGTGCAATGTCATTGAGCAAGCGACCCATTGCCTCGCTTGCCAGCAACTCGGTGGCGTGGGCATCCTGCGTCCCGGCGGTGAGTATGGTCAGCTTGTCTATGTTGGTTCGCAGAAGTACATCGCTAAGCTTGAGGGACTTGTCCTGCAGGACGTCCAGCAGACCCTGCTGTTCCGGCAGGCCCAGGACCCGCGGCAGCGAGGGTCTGGCCACATCTGCGTCCACCAGCAGGACCGTGCGATCCAGTTCCATCGCAATACTCATGGCCAGATTGATCGCAGTGAAGCTCTTGCCCTCGCCGGGCAGCGAACTCGTCACCATGATCAGATTGGCGTTGCGAATCGGTGCAGCCGAACCGGCGACGTTGGCCAGCAGGGGCCGCTTGAGAACACGAAATTCCTCCGCGGTCAGACTTCCGGGTGTATCCGGCGTTATGAATCCAGCGGCGCCCAGCCTGGCGAGGTCAATCTCGACCTGCCTACTGGCCGCTGCAACCGGATTCCCGTCTGACGGACTACGCTCATTCCGCTCGTCGGTGTTAAGGATGGCAAGAGAAGGCTCGTGCCGCTGCGGTGCCGAGCTTCCCTTCTTCGCCGGATCCAGTTGCAACCCTTCCAAACGCTCAACAGCCTTTTCGATTAGGCTCATAATTTCGGCTTCCTCATGCTGCCGCCCTGGTCAACATCACCATCGCGGCGACAAACAGGGAGTAGGCGGCCAATAGCCCGCCGGCAGCCTTGGCAAGTCGCCGCATATCCCGCTTGTTCGCAGTTCGTGACTGATCACTGGGCACCAGCGACACCACCCCCAGAATCGGGAGGCCGGTTGCGGCCCGCAATTGCTGCCGATCATAGACGCACGGACGCACTTCCTTGGAGACGAACATGATTCCAGCGCCCGCTGCAAGCGCCATCAGGAGTGAAACGATCAGCAGCAACGGACGGTTCGGAAACACCGCGCCTGGGGCAACACGCGGCGGATCAACCAGACGAAAATCCGCAACGCCCGAGACCGCCTGCATGTCGCCGGAGATGTTTGCCGACTCCCGGCGGCCAATCAGGCTTTCATAGTTCTTCTTGTTGACTTCGTAATCTCGATTGAGTTGAGCCAGTTCCGCCTCGTATTCCGGCATACGACGAGCCATATCTCGCAATTGACGGTATCGGGTCGAGTACTCGGCGACTCTGGCACGCAACGACGCAACGTTCGCTTCGGCCTGCGCGAGCGACACCTTGATCTGCTCCGATGCGCGCGGCCCCGTGGAGACCGCCTGAATCAAGGGAACGCCTGCCCTCCGATAGTCCTCCACCAGATGCCGACGCTGTTCCTCAAGCTCGCGAATCACCCGTCTGGCTCCGACAACATCGGGATGACTCTCGGTATATCGCTGCAAGAGGCCATCAAGGTTGCGTCTCTGTGCATCCATACGACCGTCGATGTCTATGAGACTGTCGCCGCTGCCACCCGGACTGGTGCCGGAACTCGGTGAGGCGGCCAGATCCTCACCAGCCAGGCCACGGCGGAACGCATCCCGCGAGTTTTCAGCTTCACGAAGCTGCAACTGCGCCTGGTTGAGCTGCTCTCCTACGGTGGCCATTTGCGCGAAGTAGTCCTTCCCTTCGGCCGATGCAGTGCCATCAATATTGCGCAACTTGAACTCTTTCAGGCGGTTCTCGGCGTCTTGCAACTTCTTTTCATACAGTGCAGCCTGCTCGTCCAGAAAAGTCTTTGCCGCCTCCGTGTCGGTGTCGCCGCCCCCCTTGTTGGTATCGATGAACATCGAGACCAGTAGCTCGACCACATGCTTAGCGCGCTCCGGCTTCGTATCGCGAAACCGTACGAGATAGATGTTCTTGGCACCGGCTTCGGGCGATCTCTGGAGGTCAAGCAACTTAATGACCTCGTCGACAAGCTTTTCGCGCTCTTCCTGGGTCTTGACCTTCTCGTCGAGTCCGGTTGCCTGGATCAAATGCTCAACGTTGGGGCGGCTGATTACGACCCGACTCAACATGACGACCCGCTGATTGATGTCTGGCTGCACCGTCATGCCAGCCATCAGGGGCTTCAGTATCGAGTCCGTGTTGGCATAGATGCGGGCCGATGCCTCATACCGCTTCGGTATCATCATTACGATTGCCGCGCCGACGATCGCTACGCCGAATACCGTAAACAACCCGCGCCAGCGATACTTCCACATCGCCCGCGAGTGCAACAGCAGATTCAAGAGAAGTTTGTCATTCATCTACGATACTCGCTCGCCAACATGGACTGCTCCGCCTATCTGGTCTCATCAACCGAATATGAATCAGAACCAGCCCTGCGGAATAATCAGGACATCGCCCGGTTGCATTTCAACGTTGGCCGACACATCCCCGCGCTTCACAAGGTCGGCGATCCGAACGCTGTACTGCTTGTTGCCCTCGGCCGTACGAAGGATGGAAGCGCTATTGCCATCTGCAAAATCCGTCATGCCACCGACTGCGATCATCACGTCGAGCAGCGTCATCTTCTGCTTGTATGGGAGCACCTGAGGTTTGGCCGCTTCACCCACCACGCGAATCTGCTCGCTATAGGGCCCGACAAAATTCGTCACAACGACGGTAACCACGGGATCCCGGATGTACTTGGCGAGCGCTTTTTCGATATCCCGAGCCAGCGTGGTTGCATCCTTGCCCATGGCGGGCAGATCCTCGACCAGCGGCGCCGCGATCTTGCCGTCGGGTCGCACCGGGACGACAGTCGACAACTCGGGGTTGCGCCAGACGACAATATTCAACGTATCGCCAGGACCGATGATGTACTTGTAACCTGAAGAAGCCGCGGATGCCGGTGCGGGCGGATACGAGGAACACCCTGAAATCAGCGCCGAAATGGCCAAGAGAACGCCGACAATTGGCAAAGTTATAGACCTGAACATTCCTTCATCCTCCTGAAAGAGACCCCTAACGCTCAAGTGAACGCGCCCGCTGGAGCGCATCCGCACGATTCCCGATGACAAACGGGCGAATGATAACCCGTATTCAGAGCGATGCCCCGATCAGGGAAATACGACTTTCCAAGTGTCCGCGGCCCCCGTTGGCCTTACCCATGGTCCCGCAACGGCAGGCAGACGACCCAGCAGCACCGGATCCCCGTTCACGATCCCAGTCAGGTTAAGTATTCCAGCTCTCGATACCCTGCCAGTTCCGGAAGTGCGGACGGCACTCTCGCTACTGCTGGTCCAATCCAGCGTGAACTCCCCTGCCACGCCCTTGACCTGAATTTGGTAGTCACCGAATACTTGCCCCGGCAAAAAATCGGATCCAGCCTCCGTCCAGCGTGCGCTCGAGTGACCGGAACATGAACCGTGCCAGGAGCATTCAAGATTGCCCACCGTCAAAATGACATCGCCATCCCAGCCAAACTTCGCCAATGGTCCGGGCACTCGCTGCCACAGATAGCGGGCCGGGCCGCTGATTTCGAAATCCCTGACGTGCCAGCCCGGCAATCCGACCGCAAGCTCGGAGACATTGACACTGTTTATGATTATCCGCCACGCAAGTTCACCGTGGAATAGCCCGAACGGATCAAACGACCATTCGACCTGAAACCATGGCTGCCAAGCTCGTGTGGGCACATCGATCACATGTACGACGCCTCGGCCGTTCCAGATGGATCCCGATGTTTCGCCGACCCGGAGATCGCCTCTGCTGAGTTCTCCGGCAGTTCGATCTATCAATGCTGCCGGAGCCATCGCGACGACCAGCGCCGACAGCGCCAGCACAAAGATGAGTAGCTTCATTCCCGACCGGATGATAGCGTCATGTCAATTGCGATGGCGCCGCCCTGCCGGCTCGCTGTCATGGAGGTCACGCCGAGGCGATGGCTCTGCTGTGCGTCGCCGAGCCATCGCATGGCGGCATTGAAGCCACCCTTGCCCTGAACACGCACATGATCCGCATCGACCAGGCTGATCGACAGCGACGGACCGCCGCTTGCCAATGACGCGGTAACCGCCTCCTGAAGCGTTGCGCCGGCGATTCTCGACGGCAAGGCTCGGGGCTTGAGTCGCTCGATCTCCGCAAGGACCTCCTGGATCTCCCTGAGATCGCCAGCAACCTCGGTCGCCCGCCGGTCCAGCCGCGATTGCGCGTCCGGCAGCCAGAACAGCAGCGCCGTCACGCCGGCCAATGCTGCAACTGCAAGCAACTTCACGAGGTGTCGGTATCGCGGCAATTCCAGCTGCCGACGGACCAGCGACAGGATGCTCTTGATCCGGTTCATCGCGTCATGTCCAGTTGAATGAGCAGTGACGGATGGCCCTGCGGCGTCGATTTGGTGGTCACTTGGTAGCCTCGCTTCTGAAGTTGCCGCTGGAATCCGTCGAGTCGGCCGGCCATGGCCGGTTCCATCACGACGGTCAGCCTGCGATCCCCATAGCCAACTTCCCTTACCGAGTTCTCTCCATCGGTGCCGAGCACCTCGGAGACAACTGCCAACAGCGAAAGCACATCGTCTCTGCGCGACAACCCGTGTGAAGCCCTCAATTGATCCAGATGCCGGCGCGCCTGGGCGACAGGCGCGACGGCAGGAACACCGGGGAAAGCGGCGCGGAACAGTTCCGTGACGCGTCCCTCGGCTTGATTGATTCGATATACCGTCAGGCCGACCTGAAACAACCCGACCACCAGGTACGCCAGGAGTGTGGAAGCCGCAACGACTACCGCCGGCCTGACCAGCTGCCAAACACCGTTCCGCCGCTGCCGGGATGCGAATTCGCCATGCAGAAGATCGACTTCCCTTGCTGTAGATGCATACCAGTGATACTCGGGACCGACACGGACGTTCTCGGTGTGCAGCGCCTCCTTCCAGCTGGCGAGATCGACTTTGGTTCCTGCTTCAGGCCTTATGGTGACCCGAATGTCACCACCTGCGCCTGCGTCCCGTGCCAGTGCTTCGACAAGCATCGGCGGAGTTCCGTCGACAACCCCATCCAGCACCAAGGGCACCTCATGCTGACGGCTCAGCATCGCCGCATCCTTCGCCAGCGCAATCGTCCATTCCGTTTGGCCGGTCGCGGCCAGAGCCAGCAATTCGCTATGGACCGCGGACAAGGGACGATTCAACGCCGCGAACTGGGCCAGCACATTGCGCAGTCGCACACGCGAAATCACCAGGACATCGACAATGTCCCGCTGCCGGGCACATATCGTCAGATGGCAGCGATCCGCATCATCGAGCAACTGATCCTCGAGCACGCCGGCCACCACTTGCGGCAGGTCACGACGCGACACGCGCTGGGGAATGACGGCCCTGAGGCACGATACCTCGGGGGCGGAGATGACCGCCTCGCAGAAGTCGGCGGCTGGCCAGCGCAATGCGTCGGACTCGCCGTGCTGTAGCAAGGTGCCCGCAGCGTCGACCAGCACCCAACGGGTAACCGGCCGTTCCGGCCAGTGCTCTCCGACAAAGACTCTTAGTGTTGTGCTCACAGTATCTTCTGCCAAACGATTTCAGGCCAAACGGTCTTGCGGTCGAGGAGAACCTGCATGCGAGTGACCGCCTGCCCGTATTTTGCCCGGCCACCGACAAGAAAGTAACGGCTGGCCACAGAAAAGCGATTCGATGCCGGCGGGGATGCCGTGCGAGGCAACTGAGCAAGAAAGCCGGGAACATCGCTGAAGGGTGTGACCAGACGCCGCACGGCAATGACGCGCGCATCGTCAACGCTCAGGTTCGGAATCATGGCGCTCAGGACTTCCGGGCTGGCAGTATTCACGTTGATGGCGGCTGATTCCGGCAGGGCGGCAACCGTCGAGCGCAAACGACTGAGCACGTCGTCGCCGTAGCCGCGCACGAGGCCGAGCTCATCCACGTCCACCAGTAGCCCGTTGGCAGCCCGGTAGCGTTTGCCATGTTCCGCATACCACTCCGCTTCCGCGCCGTTTGCTTCGCTGTTGTTGTCTGAATCAAGCCAATCGACCAGTGTGGCGGCGAGACTCTCCGCATCCTTCCGGGCGAAGCCCAGCACGACCAGAAGGCGCTTGTACGCCTCCACCTGCTCCGCGTCGGCCGCACCGTTGGCAACCAGGCTGTTCAGATTGAAGTACCCGGAGTAGTCGACAATTTCGCCGCCAACCTCACCATCCTCTACCGGGGTGGGCGCAACCCGGGTAGCCCAGATTTCTCGCAGATGGTCGTTGGCGCTGGTCCGGGCATCCTCCGCAAGAACATTGCGCGCCCAGTCTACGGCCCCCCGCGCCAGCCATCGGCTTTGACTCTGATCCTGACGCCCAACGAGCAGCTCCATCGTCGCACCGTAGTCGGCAACGGCCAGCGAGGCAATCTCGGCCATCAATGCCAAGGTCAAGATCGCCAAGAGGAGCGCGGCGCCGCGCTGCGGACGGGCTCTCATAAGCCTAGCGCATGGCAACGAGACGACGAATCGTCCCGACACCAGCCAGATCCAACTCGAGGTCGATGGCGGCCGGCTTGATCGCCCGACCTGCCTGACTGCCGGGCCAGGCGGAATGCCGCTGGCCATCCGGTCCGATCACGGCGCAGCGCATCGCGGCAACGTTCTCCAACACCACCAGCGGGTCCGGCAGCGAGACTGCATCGGTACCGGGCCAACGTAGCTGCACCACGCGCTGCCCGTCGAGCCGATAGCCGCGACGCCGGACGCTGCGTCCGCCACCATCGAGTTTCAGAAAGCTGAACTCGATGCCGCCGTCGGACGGCTTGACGACGAGTGAAGACGTCGCAACCGGGTTGGCCGCACTGGCGGCATCGGGGCGTTCGACGAATTGCGTCAGGTCGGATTCAACGATCTGAAGGAAGTTGGCGATATCCCGCCAGCGTTGCATCTCGGCGGCAATGCGCTGACGACTCTCCATCGCCACCGCGGCGGCCCGGTAGCCCATGACGCCGAGAATGGCGAATATCACCAAGGCGACCAGCAATTCGATCAGGGTCATGCCAGGCTCGGCGTATCGCCACGACTGACTTTTGTGGACAAGGACATCCGTCATCGGAGCGGTTCCACCGCAAAGCCGGAAAGCCGACTCAATGCATGCGAATCGCTTTTGGCCGCGAATACGCTGACGTCGACCCGTCGAAACAACGGATTGGGCGTTGGGCGGGTTTCCTCGCGCCAAAAATAGCGTTGCCCGCCCATCGTTACCTCGCCCTCGTTTGCGCCGACGGGAGGAAACCTCCGCATCGCGCGCAGTTCAGCGAGCTGGTTCTGCGCCACCCAGCCTGCCATCAGGCGGTTACGCTGATCATCGATGCCGCCGGCAGCCACTCCCAGCGCGCGCAGCGTCGCCATCACCCCGACCGCAAAGATGGTCAGCGCGACCAACACCTCAATCAATGTGAATCCTCGGTTTCGCATCATTACGCGGGAGCCGATGCGGAAACCCTCTTCACGGTCCCGGACGCCTGACCGACCAAGGAAAACGGGCCGGCAGCCGAAACGCCTTCGAGCGTATAGAGGACAATGTCGCTGCCAAAAACCAGTCCATCGTCTACCTCCTGATCGTCGCGACTGAGGCGATTCAGGGCGATGCCGGTCGGCAGGCCATGCTCGACGAATATCGGGTCATCTACGACGACTTGCCAGTTGCCTGCGGTATCCAGGCGGGAGAAACGGTAGCCGTGGCGCAAGGACTCGAAGCGCATCGGCGTGCCGCGTACTCTGGCCCGTTCCGCGGCCGTCTCCAGTACCAGTGCCAGACGCTCGATCTCCAGGTCGGATCGTTGCCCGGGATGGAACGCGCTCGTTGCCAGCGCGGTAGTCAGTCCGATCAGCAGCAGCACCACCACGACCTCGATAAGCGTCATGCCTGCCACCGCACGCGGCGTTCTCACAACTGCCATGATCCGATATCGGCGTCCACACCCTCGCCACCGGCTTTGCCGTCAGCGCCATAACTGAATACATCGACGTCGCTGTGCAAGCCGGGATTGAGGTACTGGTACGGACTGCCCCACGGATCCTGCGGCAGCCGCTCGACATACGACTTCCAGTTTATCGGCAAGGGCTCGACTTCCGGCTTCCGTACCAGCGCCGCCAGCCCCTGCTCCCCGGTCGGATACTTTCGGTTGTCCAGCCGATAGAGCTTCAGCGCCTGCATGATCGTCGCGATGTCCTGCCGCGCGGCCACGATGCGCGCCTCATCCGGGCGGCTCATGACCTTGGGCACGATCAGCGCCGCCAGCACGCCCAGGATCACGATGACGATCATGACCTCGATCAGGGTGAATCCGCTAGTTCCAGTTCGCAATTTCATGGCAGTTCCGTTCAATGAATCATGACGTTGAGTTCTATTATCGGCTGCATCACGGCGAGCACGATCAAGAGCACGAGACCACCCATCGCCAGCAACATGATCGGTTCGATCAGTACCGTGAACATCGCCGTCCGGTTCTCTATGTCCGCCTGCTGCAACTGCGCCGCGCGCTCCAGCAGTGCACCCAGCCGACCGGTTGCCTCGCCGCTGGCAATCATATGCACCAGAATCGGCGGGAACTGGCGGGTCTGCATCAGTGCACGCGACAACGGCATGCCCTCGCGAACCTGAACGGCGACATCGCCAATCGCCGCCACCAGCGGCAGCCGCACCACGACCCGGCTGCATGCGTCCAGGGCTTCAAGCAGCGGAACACCGCTGCTGGCAAGAATCGACAGCGTACTGGCAAAACGCGTCGCATCGAGGTTCCTCAAATACGACCCGAGCATCGGCATGCGCAGCAGCATGGTGTCCCACTTCAGTCGAAACTCGTCGTCACGAAACGCGAAGCGCAAGCCGATGCCGGCCCCGACCACGGCGAGAAGCAGCAGCCAGCCCCATTCCCGGATCAAGCCGGACACGGCGATCAGCGCCCGGGTCAGCCATGGCAGCGCCTGCCGGCCCTGCTGGAACACCGACACGACCGACGGCACGACATAGGTCATCAGCCCGATCACCACGACCATGGCCACTGCGGCCACCAGAATCGGATACACCAGCGCCTGGATGGTCTTCTGTCGCAGAGCGCCGCTGCGCTCCAGATGATCGGCGAGTTGCAGCATCACCTTCGACAGTTCTCCGGACTTCTCGCCTGCCGCTACGGCTGCCCGATAGATGGCTGGAAAATCGCCCGGGAAGCGGTCGAGCGCGGCACGCAATGATGCCCCGGCCAGGATTTCACGACGCAGCCCGGCCAACACGCCCCGAACGAGTTCGCGCTCGGCCTGCTCGATCATGGTCGTCAGCGACCGCTCCATGGTCAGCCCGGAAATGAGCAGCGTTGCCCACTGGCGTGTCAGCAGACACAATTCGGATGAGCGCAGCCGCCGGACAAACAGTCCTGCGGATAGTCCGCGTTGCTCGGATACGTCATCGATCTGCAACGGATACCAGCCGCGGTCGCGAAGCATCGCCCGTGCATTCCGCGCCGAATCGGCGTCGATCAGGCCCGCCTTCTTCTTGCCGGCATCGTCGAGCGCGCTGTACCTGAATGCCGTCACCGAACCGCCTCAGTCCTCGGAAACACGCAGTAGTTCTTCGAGCGAAGTCGTGCCGCTCACCAGCAGGCGGAGCCCGTCCGCCCGCAACGAGCGGCAACCGATACTCTCGCCATAGCTGCGCAGTTCGCCTTCCGCCGCACCGTCATGGATCAGTTCGCTCAGGTGCTCGTCGGCGGTCAGCAGCTCGTAGATGCCGGTACGACCGGAGTAGCCGATCCCGTTGCAGACCGGGCAACCGACGGCGCTCCAGAGGCGATCCGGGCAGCCCGTCCCGAGCAGTTCGCGCTCGACAGCCGTGGTTGGCTGTGGCTTCCGGCATACCGGACATAGACAGCGCACCAGACGCTGCGCAAGGATGCCGCGCAGCGACGAAGCGAGAAGGAATCGCTCGATCCCAAGGTCGATCAGCCGCGTCACGGCAGAAGCGGTGTCGTTCGTATGCAAGGTCGCCAGCACCAGATGGCCGGTCAGACTCGCTTGTACCGCAATCTGCGCCGTTTCCAGATCGCGCACCTCGCCGATCATTATGACATCTGGATCCTGGCGCAGGATCGCGCGCAAGGCTCGCGCAAAGCCAAGTTCGATCCGGGTGTTTACCGCAATCTGGCCGACTCCGGGCAAGTCGTATTCGACGGGATCCTCGACAGTGACGATATTGCGGGTGCGGCGATCCATCGTCTGTAGCGCCGCATACAGCGAGGTCGTCTTGCCGGAACCGGTCGGACCGGTTACCAACACGATGCCATGCGCATGACCAAGCAAGGCGGCGAATCGCTCCCGGGTATCCGCCGGCATGCCCAGGGCATCCAGGCTTTGTCGTTCGCTGTCTTTTTCAAGGAGCCGCAGCACCAGGCGCTCGCCATGGCTGGTCGGCACAGTGGAAACGCGGACATCGATCGACCTGCCGCCGAGACGCAAACTGATGCGTCCATCCTGCGGCAGCCGCTTCTCGGCAATGTCCAGGTTCGCCATGATCTTGATGCGGGAGGCCATTGCGGCATGCAGCGCGCGGTGCGGCCGCGCCACCTCTCCCAGCACGCCGTCCCGCCGATAGCGGACAACCGAACTTTGCTCGAACGGTTCTATGTGAATATCCGAAACACGATCATGGACCGCCTGGGTGAACAGCATGTTGATCAGGCGGATGATGGGCGCCTCATCCTGAGATTCGAGCAGGTCCTCGACCAGCGGCATCTCGTGCATCAACTTGGTCAGGTCGACATCCTGGCCAAGGTCATCCGCCAAATCGGCCGCCTGGCTTTCGCCTCCGGAATAAGCCTCGCCCAAGAGGTCCTCGAAGGCGGGCACGTCGACCGTTGCCTTCAGCCGCACCGGTCCCGCAGCGCGGCGTCTGACCTCCGCCAGCAAGTCGAGCCTGGCGCCCTTGCGCAATACCATTTCGGCCGGCCCGGATGCGGAATCCAGAAGCAGGATGCCGTGGGTCTTGGCAAAGCTGTAGGGCAGAAGCGCGTTCATGGCGGAGCGATACCGCAGCCGCTCATTGTGCTGCCGGGCTACCGGCCGGTTGCGGTGCACGACGCTGTAACGGTGGTAGCTCCGGTGCTTCCGACTCAGGCGCAGTCGGCTTGCCTGATTGCCCCAGGGTGCGCTGCTGGCCCACGATATACATGTATCGATCGGTGGTCATTGCCTGATAGGCAGTGCCATCGCGCAAAATCATCGGTCGCAGGAACACGAACAGATTGGTCTTGCTGCGCTGGCGGGTGTCATACCTGAATAACTGGCCCAAGAGCGGGATATCGCCCAATAACGGTACCTTTTCGGCGCCCGATGTGTATGCGTCCTGTACCAGCCCGCCCAAGGCAATGATCTCGCCGTCGTCCACGACCGCCGTCGTCTCGATCGAGCGCTTGTTGGTCGTCGGACCATTCGAACTGGTGAGCGAAGTGGCCACCACCGAAGACGATTCCTGAAATATCTGTAGGACCAGCGCGCCGCCTTCCGAAATCTGCGGTTTCACTTTCAGCGTCAAGCCAACGTCCTTGCGCTCGATGGTCTGAAAGGGATTGGCTGGTGTGGTGCCGCCACCGGTATTGGTGTATTGCCCTGTAACGAAGGGAAGGTTCTGGCCGACGACGATTTTCGCTTCCTCGTTGTCGAGCATCAGCAGATTCGGGGTCGAAAGGATGTTGGAATTGGTCTGCGTTTCAAGGAAACGCGCCAGCATGGATAGATTGAGGATCTGCGTCCCATCCGGCAAAGTCAGGAAACCCTTGGCAACGGCGAGATTCATGCCTTTCGCAGCACTCAGCGGGCTGGCGGCGAGACTCAGCAGATTGCTGCCGCCCGAAGCGAAATTGGTTCCGCCGAACCCCGATGCCCCGCTGGTGCCGAAATTGCTGTGCTGAAACTGGACGCCGAACTCCGAGGCATTGTCCGCCGTAACTTCGGCGATCAGCGCCTCGACATAGACCTGAGCCCGCCGTCGGTCGAGTTGGT
>JAEHDA010000236.1 GCA_016880655.1 Rhodocyclaceae bacterium | reverse complement strand
TATAGCGCTGCAACTCGGCCGTATTGACGGCGAAGACATCGAAGTCGGCGCCCTGGTTGGCGCTGACCTTCTCCCAGAGCGCCTCGTCGGAGGCGATCAGCGTCAGGTCGACGCGGGCGCCGAGCTTCTTTTCAAAGGCCTTGACTACGTCCGCATCGGCGTAACCCGGCCAGGCGAGGACACGCAGCGTCTTGCCCGGCGCATCAGCCAGCCCGAAGCCCGCCACCGGCCAGGCCAGCAGCGTCAACAGGAAAATGATCGGCCGGATGGCGCGAACGATGGACATGGCTGCATGATGCCCGAAATAGCCGCATTTCTTGCAGCGAACCGACGACCGGCATGGATGGCCGGCCGGCCGGTTTCGCCGACGCTTTGCCCGCGTCGGCCGCTACAGGACGAACACCATCCCCATGAAGCCGATCGAGGCGATGCGGCCGTCGAACCGGGTGTAAGAGGCGACCCCCAGCGAGTGATAGCCCGAGGCGAAGGCGGTGAGAACGCCGACACCGAGTATGCCGGCGATCGGGTTGCGTTCGGCGATGGTGGTGCTGATCTTTTCGCGATGCCGGTCCGGCGACGGATTGAGCACGAAGGCCAGGACGACGACGGCGGCTACGACGATGGCGGGAGTCTTGCGCATGTGCGGTTTCCTGGAAGTGGCCTGCGCCCTACTTGCCGAAATTCAGCAGCCCGGCCTTGAGTTCGAGCATGTCGAGCGGGCCGAGCGGCACGAAGCGGCGGTCCTTGAACTGGCTGACGATCCTGACCACGCAGGATTCCGCCGAGCGACGGATGACCGCAGCCTTGATGCGGAAGATGCGTTCTTCGTCGCCGAAGTCGATGTCGAGCGTGACGTCGTCGCCGCTGTCCATGGGCGGCATGGTGTGGCCTTCGCGGACGCGGATGCGCAGGGCCACGTCGGAGATGTCGACGATCACGCACGGGCCGCGCAGGCGGTCCTGGATGGTCATGGTCACGGGCACGTTGATCTTGGCGCGGTTGCTGTTGCGCTGGTCGGTGACCGTGAGGGTTTCGAACTGGGGCGTCAGCAGCACCATGGCCGACTGCGCGTAGGGACCATCCTTGAGGACGAACTTCTTGTCGACTTCGGTTTCGAGCGTCGAGATGCCACGCGCGCCGGCATTGGAAATGAGGGCGATGACGTTGCCCTTGTGGAACTGGCGGCCACGGCCGATCATGGCCCGGCGGTGATAGTCGAGGGTGTTTTCGAGGTCCGAGGTGTCGGGGACCAGCAACTGGAATTCGCCGATGCGGGCGGCATCCAGCCGTTGGGCCTGCGGGCCGAGCAGGAAGGCGACCGGGTAGCCGCGCTCGTCAACTTCGATGGCATCCCAGGAGTAGATGAACTCGCCATCGACGCAATAGGCGACCAGGAGGCTGTCGAGGATGACTTCCTTCTTGTACTCGGGGCTGTAACGGATCTTCTTCCCGATCGGGAAGTATTCGACGATCTGCCTCAGGTCCTCGAGCGTGGGTTTCTTCATGAGCGTCGCCGACGACTTTGCCGCCTCTTCCGGTTCGCCGGTCGGACGGACACCGCCGAAAAATGCCTTCAACACGGTCGGCTCCTAACTGGTCAATGGGCGAATCATAACGTGTGCAGCGTCGGGGGCACGTGCAGGTGATCGAGGACTGGCTGTTCAAGTCCGGCAAATTTCCGGATCCTGCCCATTTGCGCTGGATCAAGGCCGGGTGCGGCCGTCGGCGCATAGTGTCTATTAGTAATTCATCGGAGGCTGATATGAGCGGTAACGACAAGGATGTGCTTGCCGAAGAGGCCTATCGCAAGGCGCGCGAATATGAACTCAAGTTCGGCAGTTGCCCCCAGTGCATCCTGGCTGCGGTTCAGGAAACCGTGGGCGGCGTCGACGACGCCACCATCAAGGCGGCACACGGCCTGGCCGGAGGCGGCGGTCTGGCGGGGGTGGGCGCCTGCGGTGCGCTGACGGGCGGCTTGCTGGCCCTGTCGGCGCGCTATGGGCGCGAGCGCGACAAGCTGGACAAGGGCCGCTACCTGAACAATTTCAAGAAGGCCAACGAACTCGTCGAGCGCTTTCGGCAGGAGTTCGGCGGCGTTACCTGCCAGGAGTTGCAGAAGCGCTTTACCGGTCAGACCTTCGATATGTGGAGCGCCGAGGGCTACGCGGCATTCGACAAGGCGCGCGGCGAACAATGCGCCGAAGCGACAGGCGTAGTCGCCCGCTGGGTAGTCAAGATGCTTTGAGGTTGGTGATGTCGGTGAAGCTGATCAGGTAGCAGCGCAGGCCCGAGTAGGTGACCTGGCGCATGGAGGCGAGGGCATCGACGGCATTGCGTCGATCGTCGACCAGTAGCACCCGTAGCTCGTCGAAGATATCGCCGGTGCGGATCTTCAGCAGGAAGACCCGGTTGGCTTCGAGCCGGATGTCGAAATAGCCGCTGAGCGGCTTGCCGACGAATTCGTCGCGGGAGCAACCCATCAGGACTTCCGCCTTCAGGTTGCAGCGCTCGATGGCGAGGCTGGTGGCATCGACGAGGAACAAGGCCGCCGGGCTGGCGGAAAACAGCTTCTCCATGTCCGCTTCGCGCCCTTCGTCGCGCGGCATGTCGCGATGCAGGTGGGCGGCGGCTGGCGCGATGATCCGCCGCGCGATGAACGCCAGCGCCAGCAAGGTCAGCAGACCGAATCCAAGTGCCAGCCAGCGCGTGCGGGCGACCCTTTGTCTGGCCTCGCTGTCGTACCCGGAGACGACCGCATCCATGCCGAGCAGGAACGATGCTTCGTGCGCGCTCAGGCGGTGCACCGCCTGATAGAGCTCGCCGGCGCGATCGGATGTGGCCAGGACGGTGGTGGCGGCGGCAACGATCGCCTGGTAGTCCGGTTCGACGGACAAGAACAGATTGCCGACCTGCAGGCTGTTGGCGCCGGGCAGGCCGAGTTCGCTGTCGCCGTGTTGCAGGCCCGCGTGCGAGCGCTTGAACAGCGCCAATGCGTCGCGCAGTTCTTCCTGGGCGTCGCGGCGCGCTTCGGTCGTTCCCACGCCGATCAGGCGGTAGCCGCTCTTGGCGATCTTCTGGCTCAGCATGCGCTGGCGCCCGGCGACGTTGATGACGTGCGCGTCGGCCTGCTGGCTGGCGAGCGACCACTGGAGCACGATTTGCG
>JAEHDA010000235.1 GCA_016880655.1 Rhodocyclaceae bacterium | reverse complement strand
CTCGACGAGCGCAGCTCGCTGGAAGCCGACTTGCGGCTGGCGCTCGAAGGGCGGCAACTGCATCTCCGCTACCAGCCGCAGGTCGATCGCGAACGTCGCGTCATCGGTGCCGAGGCACTGCTGCGCTGGACGCATCCCGAGCGCGGCCTGATTCCGCCGGACGACTTCATTCCGCTGGCCGAGGAAACCGGCCTGATCCTGCCGATCGGCCATTGGGTGCTGGCGACTGCCTGCGAGCAGATCAGCGCCTGGTCGGCCGATGCCGCCACCAGCGGGCTGCGGCTCGCCGTCAACGTCAGCGCACGCCAGTTCCGCCAGCCGGAGTTCGTCGCCGAGATCCGCCAGGTGCTGGCCCGCACCGGCGCAGATCCGACGCGCCTCAAACTCGAACTGACCGAAAGCATGGTGCTGGACGACATCGGCGATACCTTCGAGAAGATGCATGCCCTGAAGGCGCTGGGCATCCGTTTCTCGCTCGACGACTTCGGTACCGGCAGTTCGTCGCTGGCCTACCTGACCCGCCTGCCGCTTGACCAGCTCAAGATCGACCGCTCGTTCGTCCTCAACCTGCCCGACAATCGCAACGACGCGATCATCGCGCAGACCATCATCACCATGGCGCGCAGCCTGGGCCTGGATGTCATTGCCGAGGGCGTGGAAACCGAGGCCCAGCGCGAGTTTCTCGACCGCCACGACTGTTCCGCCTATCAGGGCTACCTGTTCAGCCGGCCCGTGTTGTCGCATGACTTCAATCGCCTGCTGAGCGGTGCCGCGACCGCGCCCCCCGGACAGTCATAGGCAGCCGGAACCCGCGCTTAGCTTCGCCAGCACTCGCCGACCCGCGCCGTCGCATACCACGCCATGAGTCGCGCGGCGTCGGGTGTTTCCGCGGCGGGCGACCAGGGTGCGTAGTCCGCCTCGGCGATCGGCTGGTAGGGCCCGTGCTTCACTTCGAAAATCACCGCGCCGGGATCGAGCGACAGCACCGCGTGCCAGCCGCCCGCGGGCGTTTCGACCACGCGGCTGTCCGCGCCGAGCAGCGCGCGCTCGCGCAGCGCGCCGGCCGCGTCGAAGTGCAGCACCGCGAAGCGCCCCGCCAGCGGGTAGAGCAGCTCCCAGGTGTGCGGGTGGCGATGCGGCCGCACGTAGGTATCCGGCGCCATCGCGATCGCCAGGCGCTGGATCGGATCGTCGAGCTGCCCGTGCAGATTGAGGTTCGCGCGTCGGCGCGGCGATTGCTGCGCCTGCGCGGCCAGGGAATCGAGCATCGCCGCAGTGATCTGTTTCAAGCCGTTCTCCGGTGCGAAAGGAAGGTCCGCCATTGTCGCGCCTCCCCGCCGCCATGCTCTAATGTTTCGTCGCCGCCCGCGCCATGCCCGAACATGCCCCTTTCGCAACGACTGGCCCGCCTTGCCCTTCACATGCTCGGCTGGACTTGCATCGACGTGCCGGACCGGCCGCCGCGCGCGGTGCTGGCGGTTTATCCGCACACCTCCAACTGGGATTTTCCGATCGGCCTCCTGGCGTCGACGGCACTCGGACTCGATGCGCACTGGGTGGGCAAGGACACCTTGTTCCGGTGGCCGTTCGGCGGGCTGATGCGCTGGCTGGGCGGCGTCCCGGTCGATCGCAACGCCCCCGCCGGCTTCGTCCACGACATCGCGGACGGGATTCGCCGCCACCAACGCTTCATTCTGGCCATCGCGCCGGAGGGCACGCGCAGCCTGCGCCCCGGCTGGAAGTCGGGCTTCTACCGCATCGCCCGCGCGGCCGACGTGCCCGTGCTGGTCGGCACCATCGACTACGGCCGGCGCCGGACCGGGCTGCTCGCCAGCGTCGTGCTCAGCGGCGACGAGGCGGCGGACATGGCGAAAATCGCCGAGTGCCTGCGCGATTGCCGCGGACGGCGGCCGGAGCTGGCCTCGCCGATCCGGCTGATCTAGCTAATGATGCTTTCCAGCTTGCGCGAGCGCCAGTCGAGGACGGCGGTGCGCATCGCCATCCTGCCGGCGAGCGCCGGAAATTCGGCGCGGATCACCTCTGCGGCGAAGTTCGAGAGGAAGCGCGACTTGAGTTCGGCGCGCGCCCGGTCGACGCCGATCTCGTCGTATGGAACCGAGGCGAGCAGCAGGAAGCCGTCGTCCGGAATGCGCCCGGCCGCCATGTTGGCGGCGATGATGCCGGCCGCGGTGCGGATCGGCACGTCGAGATTGGGGCTGTAGGGGCCGATGATCAGCGCGACGTTGGGTGTGTGCAGGAAGTCGAAGCCGCGGCCGAGGCAGATCATCCATTCGCGGTGTTCGATGTCGAGCTGCCGTTCGTGCTGGCGCACCTGCGCGCGCACTTGCGCGATGTGCGCGAGGTTGCCGAGCAGCAGCGGCAGCAGGTCGGCGCGCATCTGTTCGGCCATGTCGGGCAGCAGCGTCGCCAGGCGCGGCGGCAGCGTGTTGGCCGATGCCGCGTCGATGATGCCCATGTCCAGCTTGTCGCCGTCGTTGCCGTGCAGGATCAGCGCGTCCTCGTCGGTCTCGAAGCCGCACACGAGCGGATAGACCGTGCCGTGCGCGGCGCCGAAGATGTGTTCCATCTGGGCGCGGATTTCGTAGGCATGGCGCGCCGCGGCGTCGGTGTCGTAGTTGAAGCCGGCGCAGCCGCGTGCAGCGTCTCCCTTCGAGTAGTGGTAGGTGATCAGGAACAGCACGCGCCGGCCGCTTGCCACCATGCGCTGCACGTGATGGGCGAGCACCTCGCCGAGATGCGGCCAGCCGAGGTCGAACATGCCGCCCAGGTTGCGGAAGGGCATCAGGATCCCGGCCGGCGTGTTGGTGGCGACGGGGATATTGATGCGGCCGTCCATGCACTTCAGCACCGCGATGGCGGTCGGATGCTCGGCAAGGTAGCGCTCGCGGGCGAGCCAGGCCTCGGGGCTGCGGAAGTTCTCGCCGTGCCGTTGCGCGAGATCGAACAGCCAGTCGATGCGTTCCTGGATGGGGCGGCGGTGGATGGCCATCAGAGTCGCTCCTCGAGTATGCAGGTCAGCTCGGCGTCGGTCAGTTCGACCGGATTGGTCTTCATGCTGCTGCCGCGCGCATTGGCGACGATGCGCGGAAAGTCAGCCGTGGTGATACGCCACCTGGAGAGCCGCGGCAGGGCGAGCCGCTCCTGCCAGCCTGCCAGCAT
>JAEHDA010000234.1 GCA_016880655.1 Rhodocyclaceae bacterium | reverse complement strand
TCGACGCCGATCTCGCGCAGCACCGCGATGCTGGCGTCGCGCATGATCTGGTATTCCTTGTCGGTCAGCGTCTGCGCGGGTGCGACGGTGATCGAATCGCCGGTGTGCACGCCCATCGGATCGAAGTTCTCGATCGAGCAGACGATGATGCAGTTGTCGTGCTTGTCGCGCACGACCTCCATCTCGAATTCCTTCCAGCCGAGCAGGCTTTCCTCGATCAGCAGTTCCCTGGTCGGGCTGGCTTCCAGGCCGCGTTTGCAGATCTCGGCGAACTCTTCCTGGTTGTAGGCGATGCCGCCGCCGGAACCGCCCATGGTGAAGGATGGCCGGATGATGGCCGGAAAGCCGAGCGCGGCCTGCACCTGCTGCGCCTCTTCCATGCTGTGGGCAATGGCCGAACGCGCCGAACCGAGGCCGATCCTGGTCATGGCCTGCTTGAACTTCTCGCGGTCCTCGGCCTTGTCGATCGCCTCCTTGCTGGCACCGATCATCTCGACACCATACTTGTCCAGCACGCCATGCTTGGCGAGGTCCAGCGCACAGTTGAGCGCCGTCTGGCCACCCATGGTCGGCAGCACCGCGTCGGGGCGCTCCTTGGCGATGATGTTTTCGATCACCTGCCAGGTGATGGGCTCGATGTAGGTAACGTCGGCCATGCCCGGGTCGGTCATGATCGTCGCCGGGTTGGAGTTGACCAGGATGACCTTGTAGCCCTCGTCGCGCAGGGCCTTGCAGGCCTGGGCGCCGGAATAGTCGAATTCGCACGCCTGGCCGATGATGATCGGGCCGGCACCGATGATGAGGATGCTGTGGATGTCGTTACGCTTAGGCATTCTTGTCCATCGACTTGATGAAGCGGTCGAAAAGGTAGCTGACGTCATGCGGCCCCGGACTCGCCTCGGGGTGGCCCTGGAAGCAGAACGCCGGGCGATCGTTCCACGCCAGACCCTGCAGGCTGCCGTCGAATAACGATACGTGCGTCACACGAACATTGGCAGGCAACGTCTTGGGGTCGACCGCGAAGCCGTGGTTCTGGCTGGTGATCATCACCTGGCCGGATTCGAGATCCTTGACCGGGTGGTTGGCGCCGTGGTGGCCGAACTTCATTTTCAGCGTCCTGCCGCCCGCGGCCAGGCCCATGAGCTGGTGGCCCAGGCAGATGCCGAAGGTCGGCAGCTTGCGATCAAGAAATTCGCGAATCGCGGCGATCGCATAGTCGCAGGGCTCCGGGTCACCGGGGCCATTGGAGAGGAACACGCCATCCGGATTCAATGCCAGCACGTCCTTTGCCGACGTTTGCGCCGGCACGACGGTGAGCTTGCAACCGCGCTGCGCCAGCATGCGCAGGATATTGCGTTTGACGCCAAAGTCGTAGGCAACGACGTGGAATTTTGGATTTTCCTGGGCAACGTAGCCCTTGCCGAGCTTCCATTCACCCTCGGTCCAGCCATAGGGCTTGTCGACGCTCACCACCTTCGCGAGGTCCATGCCGGCCAGGCCGGGGAAGGCGCGCGCCTTGGCGATCGCGGCATCGGCGTCCAGTTTGTCACCCGTCATGAGGCAGCCGGCCTGGGCGCCCTTCTCGCGCAGGATGCGGGTCAGCTTGCGGGTATCGATGTCGGCGATGGCAACAACGTTCTCCGCCTTCAGGTAGGCGTCGAGGCTCTGTTCGCTGCGGAAGTTGGAAACCACCAGCGGCAGGTCGCGGATCACCAGGCCGGCGGCGTAAACGCGCGGCGCTTCACAGTCTTCGCGGTTGACGCCGACGTTGCCGATATGGGGATAAGTCAGGGTAACGATCTGGCGGGTATAGGAAGGATCGGTGAGGATTTCCTGATAGCCCGTCATGGCGGTGTTGAACACCACCTCACCAACGCTCTCGCCGGTCGCCCCTATGCCTTGCCCCCTGAAAACAGTTCCGTCTGCGAGCGCGAGGAGAGCAGGCGGAAATTGAGGCACGATCAGGCTCCTGAGGTCGGAATGGCGTCGAGGGAACAGGACGGACGCGGCCCTGCAATGTCCGCCCTGACAAACTTTCCAATTATAACTTGCCGCGACGCAGCAAGCAACGCGGAGCGAACTCAGCGCAGCCCGAGTACGTCCTGCATGTCATAAAGCCCGCGTGTCTTGCCCTTCAGGAAGCGGGCCGCACGCAGTGCTCCCTGCGCGAAATGCATGCGACTGGAGGCCTTGTGGGTAATCTCGACCCGCTCACCCGTGCCGATGAACATGACCGTGTGGTCGCCGACGATATCGCCGCCGCGCACGGTGGCGAAACCAATCTGCGTGCCCGGCCGCTCGCCGGTAACGCCTTCACGACCGTAGACCGCGCATTCGGCGAGGTCGCGACCCAAGGCCGCGGCCACCACCTCGCCCATGCGCAGAGCAGTTCCCGAGGGAGCATCGACCTTGTGGCGGTGATGCGCTTCGACGATCTCGACGTCGTAGCCCTCGTTGAGGATGCGCGCCGCGGTGTCGAGCAGCTTGAAGACCAGATTCACGCCCACCGCCATGTTCGGCGCGAAAACGATCGGGATGTCGCGCGACGCGTCCTGAATCGTCAGCTTCTGTTCGGTGCTCATGCCGGTCGTGCCGATCACCATATGTACGCCACGCTTTCGGCAGACCTCGAGGTGCTTCATGGTTCCTTCCGGCCGCGTGAAGTCGATCAGGCAATCGGCCTTGCTCAGGGCCGCTTCGATGTCGTCGCCAACATCGAAAGCGGCGGCCAGTTCGGCATCCGGCGTGGCCTGCACTGCCTCGATCAGGGTCCGGCCCATGCGGCCGCTGGCCCCGGCTATCGCGAAACGTATCGTATCCATGACGAAGACCTAGTTGGCTGAGTCGCCGGCCGGGGCGATGTCGATCACCCGGGTAGCCGGTTTGGCCGGGACGTCGCCGGCGGGCTTGCCGGCCAGCACGTCGCCGCCGACCTTGGCAAGCTTGCCGTTTTCGAAGTAGACCACAAGGTGGCGCTGCTCGACCTCGGCGTAGTCCCGTCCGGGTCGGAAGCGATATACATAGTCCCAGCGGTCGGCGTGGAACATGTCGGCCACCAGCGGCGTGCCGAGGATGAAGCGTACCTGGTCCTTGGTCTGACCCGGCTTGAGTTGCGCAGCCATTTCCTGCGTCACCATGTTGCCCTGTCGGATATCAATCCGGTAGGTCAGCCAGGATTGGCTCTCCGGCGTGCTCGAGCACGCCACCAGCAGGGGGATGAGAAACAGGAATACCGGACGTTTCATGGCGACGGACGGGAAGTGAGGGATTGGGCCGACGGGTTTCCAAGTCGAGACTTGTTCCCATTTACCGACGCGAAAACTATATCATAGGCATCCGTCCCGACCCGGATGATACTCGCCGAAAACACATGGCCAATTCGCAAGATCTCAGAGATATCGGGCTCAAGGCGACCATCCCGCGCGTCAAGATCCTCGACCTGTTCCAGAAGGCGCACGCTTCCAGCAGCCGTCATCTCAGCGCCGAGGACGTGCATCAGCACCTGGCCGACCACGACATGGACATCGGCCTCGCCACCGTTTATCGCGTGCTCACGCAGTTCGAACAGGCCGGCCTGCTCAAGCGCCACTATTTCGACTCCGGCCGAGCGGTATTCGAGCTGAACGAAGGCGGCCATCACGACCATCTGGTCTGCCTGCAATGCGGCAAGGTCGAGGAGTTCTACGATTCCGCGATCGAGAAACGCCAGCTCAAGGTCGCCGAGGAGCGCGGCTTCAAGGTCGTCGAGCATGCCCTCTACCTATACGCCGAGTGCCTGAAGCCGAACTGCCCGAACAAGCGCAAGGGCTGACAATAGTCAGCCATGGCGACACGCCGGGTCGGCGCGCCGCCTTCTAGCTGCCCAGCATCTCTCTCGCGTGGCGGCGCGTCGTGTCGGTGATCTTCACGCCGCCCAGCATTCGGGCGACTTCCTCCACGCGACCCGCCTCGTCCAGCACATGCACCCGGCTGGTCGTCGCGCCGTCCGTGCTCACCTTGGCGATCGACCACTGCCAGTCGGCCTGCGCCGCCACCTGCGGCAAATGGGTGACGCACAGCACCTGACGTTCCCGACCCAGCTTG
>JAEHDA010000034.1 GCA_016880655.1 Rhodocyclaceae bacterium | reverse complement strand
GGCGGGCGACGCTGGCGCACCTCCTGCTGTCACCGCTGGTGCGCTTCGTCAAGTTCTATTTCGTCCGCCTCGGCTTTCTGGACGGACTTCCCGGTTTGTTGCACATTCTTGTCGGTTGCCGGAACAGTTATATGAAGTATGAGAAAATGCGGGCCATACTCAAGGGGAAAAAATGAAGGTTCTGATCACCGGCGCAGCAGGATTCATCGGTATGCACGTGGCGGAGCGCCTGCTGGCGCGCGGCGATACCGTTGTCGGCATCGACAATCTCAATGACTACTACGAGGTGTCGCTCAAGGAAGCGCGCCTGGCGCGGCTGGCGCCCAACGCGGGCTTCCGTTTCGTCAAGCTCGACCTCGCCGATCGCGAAGGCATGGCGGCGTTGTTCAGGCAGGAACGGTTCGATGCAGCAATCAACCTCGCGGCGCAGGCGGGCGTACGCTACTCGCTGAAGAACCCGCTTGCCTATGCCGACAGCAACCTGATCGGTTTCGTGAACGTGCTCGAAGGCTGTCGCCACAACGGCGTCAAGCACCTGCTCTACGCATCGAGTTCAAGTGTCTATGGCGGCAACAAGAAGGTGCCGTTCGCCGAGGACGACAACGTCGACCATCCGGTCAGCCTCTACGCGGCGACCAAGAAGGCCAACGAACTGATGGCGTACTCCTACAGCCACCTGTATGGCATTCCCAGCACCGGCCTGCGCTTTTTCACCGTCTATGGCCCCTGGGGCCGGCCGGACATGGCCTACTTCAGCTTCACGCAGAACATCCTCGCCGGCAAGCCGATCGACGTCTTCAACCACGGCAAGATGCGGCGCGACTTCACCTACATCGATGATATCGCCGAGGGCGTGGTGCGCATCCTCGACAAGGCGCCGACCGATACCCCACCCCATACCGTGTTCAACATCGGCAACCACAATCCGGTCGACCTTATGGAGTTCATCGGTGCGCTGGAAGCGGCGCTCGGCAAGAAGGCGACCTACAATTTCCTGCCGATGCAGGATGGCGACGTGCCGATCACCTACGCCGAGACCTCGCGCCTGCGCGCCGCGGTGGGTTTCTCGCCATCGACGCCGCTGGCCGAAGGCATCGGCCGTTTCGTCGCCTGGTATCGCAGCCGCTACCCGGCCTGACGCCGGAGCGGACTCGTGGCCACCTACGCGATAGGCGACATCCAGGGCTGCCACGCCGAACTGATTTGCCTGCTCGACCACTTGGGCTTCTCGCCGACGCGAGACCGTCTGTGGCTGGTCGGCGACCTGGTCAACCGTGGTCCAGATTCGCTCGCCGTGCTGCGCTTCGTCAAGGGGCTAGGCGAGCGGGCGGTCACCGTCCTCGGCAATCACGACCTGCACTTGGTGATGCAGTCGGAGGGGCACGGCAAAGTCAGCCGTGAGGACACGCTGGCGGAAGTGCTTGCCGCGCCCGACCGCGACGAACTGATCGCCTGGCTGCGCGGTCTGCCGCTGTTCCATGTCGAGGACGAGTACGCCATGGTCCACGCGGGCTTGCTGCCACAATGGGACGTTACCCAGGCCGCCGCGCTATCGGACGAGGTGAGCTTGGCACTGGTCGCGCCGGACCATCGCGACTTCCTTGCCCACATGTGGGGCTCGGAACCGGCGGCCTGGCGCGACGACCTGGCAGGCTGGGACCGCCTGCGCGTGGTCGTCAACTCCATGACGCGCATGCGTTTCTGCACGCCGGAGGGGGTAATGGAGTTTCGCGCGCCGGGGGCAAAGGGACCACCCGATCGCGGGCCGGCGGGATGCCTGCCATGGTACGAGGTGCCGGGCCGGCGCAGCGCCGACCATCAGGTCATCTGCGGCCACTGGTCCGCGCTGGGCTTCAGGCGGGAGGGGAATCTGCTGGCGCTCGACTCCGGCTGCCTGTGGGGCGGCTGCCTGACGGCGGTGCGCCTGGAGGATCAGCGGGTATTCCAGCTTCCATGTGCGCGGCAAGTGGAACCCCATGGCTGGGAATGAATTCGGCCAGCGCATGGCTGATGAGCTGGTGGCTGCGGTGGGCGAGGTGGCGCCGGTCGGCGCCAGTCGATTCGATTGCGGCCAGGAAGCGCACGCGCACGGTTACCCCTGATGCCGTGACGATGCTGCGCAGGCATTCCCACAGGCTGGTCTCGCCGACATAGGCGGTTGCCGTGGTCGGTCGGTCCTGCTTGTCCGTGTAGCGAATCAGGGCCGGCATTACGGCGACACCGGCGTCGATTGCCGACTGGAACAACGCCGCGTGGAATGGCGCCACATGGTCGCCGAAGCCGGTGGTACCTTCCGGAAAGACGCCGACCAGGCGCCCGACGCGCAGCTCGGTGACCAGGTGCTCCTTGGCACGCAGGGCGGCGGTGCGCGAGCCGCGCTCGAGGAACAGGGTGCCGACGCGCTTGGCCAGCCAGCCGATCACCGGCCAGTGCAGGACGTCGTCCTTGGACAGGAAGGTGGTGGGCGCGACGGCGTTGATGGCGTAGATGTCGAGCCATGAGATGTGGTTGGCGACCATCAGGCCGTGGGCGGGCGGCACGCCATCGGCGACGATGCGCACGCCCAGCACCTCGAGCAGCTGCTGCGACCAGCGTGCCTTGAGGAAGAGCCGAGTCCGCTCGGGCAGCCAGGCAAAGACGGTCGCCGCCGTCGCCACGCCCCAGAGCAGATGCAGGACCGTGCGCGCCAAGCGGAATGCGGCCCGGATTCCGATCATCCAGGTATTCAGGTGTCGCTCCTAGATTACTTCGCCGAAGGCGCGCAGGAAGCGTGCGGAGATCTCTTCGCGCGGCGGCTTGTGGTTCTGGCCACCGCGGTGGGCGATCTTGATCGAGCCCATCAGCGAGGCGAGCCGACCGGTCTTTTCCCAGCCCCAGCCCCGGCCGATGCCGTAGAGCAGCCCGGCGCGGTAGGCATCGCCGCAGCCGGTCGGGTCGACCAAGGCATCGGGCGGCACGCTGGGCACCACGATGTGGCGGCCGTCGGCATGGATCTCGGAGCCGTTGGCGCCGAGCGTGACGATCAGCGCCTTCACTTCGCGCGCGAGTTCGGCGAGGCTGCGTCCGGTGCGTTCGGAAAGCAGCTTGGCTTCGTAGTCGTTGACCGTGCACCAGTCGGCCAGCTTCAGGAAGTCGAGCAGTTCGGCGCCGGAAAACATCGGCAGGCCCTGGCCGGGATCGAAGATGAATGGAATGCCGCGTTCGTGGAACTGGCGCGCGTGGGTCATCATGCCCTCGCGGCCGTCGGGCGAGACCATGCCCAACTCGACGCCCTTGGCGTCATGGATGCTGTTGGCATGCGACTGGTTCATCGCGCCGGGATGGAAGGCGGTGATCTGGTTGTCGTCGAGATCGGTGGTGATGAAGGCCTGCGCGGTGTAGGTGTCGGGGATGTGGCGGACGTGCGTGTGATCCAGCTTGAGGTGCGCCAGCCGCTGCATGTAGAGATTGCTGTCGTCGCCGACGGTGGCCATGATCAGGGGCTCGCCGCCGAGCAGCTTCAGGTTGTAGGCGATGTTGCCGGCGCAGCCGCCGTATTCCCGGCGCATGTCCGGCACCAGGAAGGCGACATTGAGGATGTGGATCTGCTCGGGCAGGATGTGGTTCTTGAACTGGTCGTGGAAGACCATGATGGTGTCGTAAGCGAGCGAGCCGCAGATCAGGGTTTTCATGGCGGGTATTTTCAGGGGTAGAAGACGTAGAGACGATAGCCGACGGCGGGCACCTCCGCGGCCGTCAGCGTGAGCTGGACCGGTTGCTCGCTGCGGGACGGGAAGCCGTCGGCGAGCGGTGCCTGCGCCGGGAGGTACTCGCCGGGCGCCAGGGCGCGACGCAGCAGCGGGCGCTCCTGGGCATCGGTCAGGGTCACCTCCAGATGGGGCCAGGCCTGCGCGAACGGGGCGCGGTTGCGCAGCGTGGTGGTCAGGTGGAGCGTGCCGGGCTGCCGTTCCTCGGGCGCAAGATCGGAGGACTCGATGCCGATCAGGTCGATCTTGTGCGGCAGTTCGATTCGGCAACCGAGCAGGTCACAGGCCCTGACGAAGGCGGGGCGCGTATCGGGCGATGCCGCGATCAACTCGGTCCGGAAATGCAGCAGCAACTGTCCGGCGAGCAAGACCAGGGCGAGCAGGCTGCCCAACACCCAGGGCCAGCGGAGTCCTGGCCGGGGAGGTTCTTCATGGAGTCCGAGGATGGTCGGCGGGCCCGCATCCGGGTAGACCGGCTCGAACCGCGGCTCGGGCCCGGCTTCGGGGATTGGTTCGATGACGGATTCCGGTTCCGCTTCCGGCAACGCTTCGGGCGGCAGTTCGTCGTTCGGCAACTCGGCGGCGGGTACATCATCAGGGACGACCGGCTCGATGCGGGACTCCGCAGCCGCGTCGGCCACGTGCTCGAAGCTGCCGGGCATCGCGGGGGCCGGTTCGTCAACGGGTTCCGGCTCCCGCGTCGGCACGAAGGAGAACCCCGATTCGGAGACCGGCTCGTCGGCGGTATCGGTGCCCGGCGGGGCCGGGTGGACTATCGTCCATGAGAATCCGGAATCGTGCGGCGGACTGACCTCACGCGCGGATTCGGGTTCGCGCGGCGTCGGGGCCGGGGTCGCCTTCGCAGCGTTCTCGGCCAAGCCGCGCAGTGCATCGAAGACGCGCCGGCATTGGCCGCAACGTACTTGCCCCT
>JAEHDA010000233.1 GCA_016880655.1 Rhodocyclaceae bacterium | reverse complement strand
GAAGCGCCGCTCGACCCGCGCCGCAACTACCTGATCCGCCATACCACGCGCATTGTGAAGGCGAAGCTGGCGACCATCCACCATCGCTTCGACATTCACACGCTGGACAAAGTTGAGGCCGCACAGCTCGGCGTGAACGACATCGCCGAGGTCAGCTTCCGGCTGGCGGCGCCGCTGCCGGTCGATCCCTACGCGAAGAACCGCAGCACCGGCGCCTTCATCGTCATCGACGAAGTGACCAACAATACGGTGGGCGCCGGCATCGTTCTCTAGCGCTTGTCGATCAGCCAGTACGCCGCCACGTCGAGCATGCGGTTGGCGAAGCCCCATTCGTTGTCGAACCAGACCAGCAGGTCGGCCAGGCGCTTGCCCGCGACGCGCGTGAGGCCCGCGTCGACGATGGCGGATTGCGGGCTGTGGTTGAAGTCGATCGAGGCGTGCGGCTCCCAGGAGCAGGCGAGCAGGCCGGACAGTTCGCCGTCGGCAGCAGCGCACAGATAGGCATTGATGTCTTCGGCGCTGGCGTCGCGGCCCAGTGTGACGGCGAGGTCGATAGCCGAGACGTTGGCGACCGGCACGCGGATCGCTTTGGCCTGGATGCGGCCGGCCAGTTCGGGCAGCAGGCGCTCGACGCCGCGCGCCAGACCGGTGGAAACGGGAACCATCGACTGCATGGCCGAGCGCGTGCGGCGCAGGTCGGTGTGGTGGTAGCCGTCGATCAGCGGCTGGTCGTTCATTACCGAGTGCAGGGTCGTCATCGACGCCTGCTCGATGCCGAAGCTGCGATCGAGCAGCGCCAGCACGGGCACGATGGCGTTGGTGGTGCAGGAGCCGCAGGAGACGATGCGCTCGCTGCCAGTGAGCACCTGCTGGTTGATGCCATGGACGATGGTGGCATCGACGTCGCCGGCGCTGCCGGCCGGATGCGAGACCATCACGCGCGGACATCCCGCGGCGAGGAAGCGCTCGAAGTCGGCGCGCGTCGAATACTGCCCGGAACACTCCATCACCACATCGACGCCCTGCTCCGCCCAATCGACCCCTCCGGGGGTGCCGGCGTGCGACACGGCGATGGGCTGGCCGTCGACGACCAGCTTGCCGCCGCTCGTCTCGACTTTGCCGGGAAAGCGACCGTGGTTGGAGTCGAAGCGCGTCAGGTAGGCGATGCTGTCGAGGTCGGCCGGCTCGTTGATGGCGACGACGCGGCTGCGCTCGCGCAGGGGTGACTCGTGCAGCGCACGCAACAGACAGCGACCGATGCGGCCGAAGCCGTTGATGGCGATGCGCAGGGACATGCTGGTACCGATCCGGAGTGGCGAAGGGCGACATTATCTCCGCTCCGCGCCCGCGGCTTTGCACAGATTTACGCGCCTTGACCTCGCCTTACACGGGCAACCGGGACAATGCGCGCGACCCTCACCCTACCGAAGGAACGCCCATGCTCCTGAAATTCCGCCCGCCGCTCGCAGTCTGCGGCCTCCTCCTTCTCGCCGGTTGTGGTGGTGGTGGGGATTCCTCCAGCGACAGTTCGACGTCGACCGATCCCTACGACGGCACCTGCGGCGTCGGCACCGCGGTCTACGCGCTTGCCAGCGGCAGCACCACCGTGACCTCCCCCATCTTCACGATCACGTCGGAAGCCGACCGGACGGCCTTCTGCGCCATGAACAGCGGCACCTCGATCACTCTCGTCAGCCCGACCATCACCAGTAGCGCGACGAGTTCGTCGGCCACCAACTCCAACCTCTACGGGATGAGCGCGGCGGTGCTGGCCTATGGCTCCAGTTCCACCTCGACCTCCGGCGGCGCCGTTACCGTCAGCGGCGGGACCGTCATCACCACCAGCGACTACGCCAACGGTATTTTCGCTTCGGGCAAAGGGTCCAGCGTCACGGCGTCGAGCACGGACATCACGACCTCGGGCAGCTACGCCCACGCCGTCGAGGCCGCCCACAGCGGCTCCGCGACAGTCACCAGCGCCACGCTGACCTCGACTGCCGCCGAAGTGGCGGTACTCGAAGGCGCCAGCACGATGACCATCGTCGGTAGCGACTTGACCAGCACCAACACCACCGACAACCGCGGCATCCATATCTATGCGAATCCCGTCAGCAGCGGCGCATCGACCTTGACGATGACCAATGGCAGTTACCTTTGGAGTTCGTCGAGCACCACCGCCTCGGCCTTCTACGTCTATGGCCAGACGACCACGATCAACCTGACCAACGTCACACTGACCAACACCACGGCCTTGCTGCTGACGGCCGCCACCTACTCCGTGGGCAGCAACGTCACACTCAACGCCAGCAATCAGGACCTGGCAGGAGGCATCGTCGCCGATTCGTCCAGCACCATTGCGCTTTCGCTCACCAGCGCTTCCAGCCTGAGCGGTGCACTCAATACAGCCAACAGCGGGGCAACGATTGATCTCGCGCTGGACTCGACCAGCAGCCTGACGCTGACCGCCAACTCCTACATCAACGAGCTTGACGTCGCTGATTGCTCGAAGGTCATCTACGCCGGGCACACCCTGTTCTACAAGTCGTTCGCCATCGGCAGCGCCATTTGTTCGTCGTCGAATCTGCAACCGTACTGAGCGGGAAGAGCCTCAAGCGCGACTGCGTTCGATCTGGACGCCGACGCGCTTGACGCCCTTGGCGACACCCATCTTGGCGATGGAAATCTTTACCCAGGGCGCACGGAACTCGTCGAGCATCAGGCCGATCACGTATTCGCCCAGCGTCTCCAGCAAGTTGAAATGGCGCTCCGCGAGCTCGCCGCGGATGCGGCTGATCACCGTCGCGTAGTCGATGGTCTTGGCGATGTCGTCGTCGCGTGCCGCTTCGTCGGGCACGCCGAAGGTCAGACTGATCTCTAGCGTCTGCGGCGCGGCCTTTTCGCGGGCGTAGATGCCGACGTGGGCATCGACGCGCATTTCCTCGATGAAGATGAAGTCCATCAGCCGGCCTCGTTTACAATGGCGGGAATTGTAGGCCAACCCGCCCGATTCCAATGAGCGCGCTTCCGCTAACGATACTTCTCGTCCTGCTCGCCTACCTGCTCGGTTCGCTGCCCTTCGCGGTGATCGTGTCGAAGCTCTACGGACTCGACGATCCACGCAGCCACGGCTCGGGCAATCCCGGCGCCACCAACGTGCTCCGTACGGGCAGCAAGTCGGCTGCCCTGCTGACGCTGTTCGGCGACGCGGCGAAGGGCTGGCTGGCGGTCTGGTTGGCCGGTCGACTTGGCGGCAACACGCTGGCGATCGCCATGGCGGGCGTCGCGGCCTTCCTCGGCCACGTGTTCCCGGTGTTCCTGAGGTTCCGCGGCGGCAAGGGCGTGGCTACCGCGCTGGGTGTATTGGCCGGATGGTCAGGCGCCCTGGCGCTGGCGGTAATGGCGGCGTGGGTGCTCACCGCGGCGCTGTCGCGCTACTCCTCCCTGGCCGCGCTGGTCGCGGCGATGGCGGCGCCCATCGCCGCCGGCTTTCTGGTCGGCCCGATTCAGACCACGACGGCCGTCGCCGTCATGTCGGCGCTGCTCATCTGGCGTCACCGCACCAACATCCAGCGCCTCCTCAACGGCACCGAAAGCCGGATCGGCGCCAAGAAGAAGGAGAGCAGCCCATGAGAATCACGTTTGCTGCGGCAGCGTGCTTGCTGCTGGCCGGATCGGCCAACGCTGCCGATCGCCCGCTCGGCAGCATCGTCGAAGGCCGCTGCGCGCTTTGCCATGGCCCCGAAGGCGAGAGCGCCAGCGCCGTCTATCCCCGTCTCGCGGCCCAGCATCCCGAGTACATGGCCAAGCAGTTGAAGGATTTCCGCGACGGCCGGCGCAAGAGCGACACGATGAGCGAAATGGCCAGGGACCTGACCGACGGCGAGATTGCCGCGCTGGCCGGGTTCTTCGCCGGCAAGCCGCCGAAGGCGCGCCGTACCGGTGATGCCGATCTCGCCGCCGTGGGCAAGTACATCTACCTCAAGGGCAACCAGTACGCCGGCGTGCCTGCCTGCGCCAGCTGCCACGGCCCGAACGCGCACGGCACGGTGCAGTTGCCGCGCCTGGCCGGCCAGCATCCCGGCTATCTGGAAACGCAGTTGAAGGAGTTCAACAAGCGGGCGCGCACCAACGACAATTCGGTGATGCACACCATCGCCTCGAAACTGACCGAACTCGAAATCGTTTCCGTGTCGGTCTATCTGGGCGGGCTGGAGTAACTCAGGCCGCCAGCACGATCTCCAGCGGCCAGCGCGGCCGCACGCCAAAGGCGCCGTCCCTCGGCCCCGCCTGCCCGGCCAGCAGCCGCTGCGCACCGCAAAAGGCGATCATCGCACCGTTGTCGGTACATAGCGCAATTT
>JAEHDA010000232.1 GCA_016880655.1 Rhodocyclaceae bacterium | reverse complement strand
GGCGCTCATTGCCATCTACGACAACTGCAACTCGCTGCACACCAACGCCTACGACGAGGCGATCACCACGCCGACCGAGGAGAGCGTGCGCCGCGCCATGGCGATCCAGCTCATCATCAACCGCGAGTGGGGCGTGGCGAAGAACGAGAACCCCAACCAGGGCGCCTTCGTCATCGACGAACTCACCGACCTGGTCGAGGAAGCCGTGCTCAAGGAATTCGAAGCCATCGCCTCAAGAGGCGGCGTGCTCGGCGCCATGGAGACCGGCTACCAGCGCGGCAAGATCCAGGAAGAGAGCCTCTACTACGAGCAGAAGAAGCACGACGGCTCCTACCCGCTGATCGGCGTGAATACCTTCCTCAATCCCAAGGGCAGCGGCGTGCAGGAAATAGAACTCGCGCGCTCGACCGAAGAAGAGAAGCAGAGCCAGCTCAAGCGCCTGCGCGACTTCCAGTCGCGCAACGCCGAGCAGGCGCCGATCTGGCTCGCCAAGCTCAAGCAGACCGTCATCGAGAACGGCAACGTCTTCGCCGTGCTGGTCGACGCCGTACGCTACTGCTCGCTCGGCCAGATCGCGACTGCGCTCTACGAGGTGGGCGGGCAGTATCGGCGGTCGATGTAAAAGTCAGGCGTGGTGGTACGCCACGTAGGGCAGGTTAGGCGCTGATGTTAAGCGCACGGAACATTGCCTCATATGTGTCTTCGTCTAAGCAGAAGAAGGCAACAGCGTCATGGCGAGCAGCGCCGGCCGCGACCTCAGCAACTCGACTTGCCGCACGCTCAGGACTGCGAACCTCAACAATGTGCACTTTGTCGTTGTTGGATGAAGCGTCTTGGGCCGCCGTCAGGCGACGGAGGCATTCATTTCCAAGTTCAGAGGCAGTCGGTGGGTCAGCCCTCAGGTCGCCGATAAGAACTCCTGCAAGGAATGGCTTTTCGCCTGCCAGGACATCGACAATGAGCAATTGGACCCTCCCAGGTTGGACGTGAATTTTGCTGGAGATATTCATCGACGGAAAAGCCGGGCTAGCTCAGCCCCCAATTACTTCCTGACTATCGGCCCGGAACCAGCAGATGTGACTGTGAGTGGTTAGCGTAGGTTGCCCACGTCGGCGAGTATTCCTCGGCTTGGTTGCCCCACGTGGTCCATCCTTCGCGCGGGCCGCGCGCGAATAGCTCGACGAACGGCCCCGGACTGCAAGCCTCGATAATCTTGTACTGCTCGTCCGGTTTGCGGGAATGCTCGCGCTTCATCGATCTGATGATGTTGACCTGACTTCTTCCAGGCGCCAAGGTGCGGGCATCCTTGCCGCGAATCCCAAACAGAATGATCTCGGTCGTGTTGCGGAAATAGAAGCCGACGCCGCGACCATCCGGACCGCCGTCCTTCCTGATTTTGTGCCAGACAATGTTGCTCTTGTACTGAAACCCCCAGGCCGCCATGACGCGTAAGCCTTCCGGGAGAAGTGCATTTGGAACCCAAAGATAGAGATGAGCGGGATCGATGCAGATGCTGGTGACGGGAAGGTCGCAAATGGCGTCAAGGGCCATCGTGCCATATCGATTCAGCCGCTTGTGTTCGGGAGCCACCTTCCCTGTCTTGTTCTGAAACTGCCATGGTGGATCCGCAAGCACGGTGTGGAACCTTTGGGTTCCAACTTTCCGAATCAGGTCGTCCGACGCACTTTTCATTGGGGCCAGTCCTCAATCAATTTGGGTGTTATGCCGAGTACCAGCACCGGGCATCCGCCGTTTCGGCCAGCCTTGAGCCGATAGAGCAGCTTGCCCATCCAGGTTGTGCTCGCGCCGTACTTGGGCATTACGCCCAGCGTCTTGAATACGTTGTTCAGATCTGCACTGCGGGTCAGCAGAACCGCTGCACTGATGATTCCGGCCTCGTGGAATGCGCGGAAGGCATAGAGGTCGCGGTCGAACGTCTGATCCTTGCTGTTCCATTCGAGATCGAAGGCGACGCGGTTCTTTACGAAATCGATCTTGTGACCATCCATGAAGTCATCAAGACGAGTTTCGGTTCGCTCCATCCCATCGTCTGTGTGGGTCTCGATGGTTACGACCAGATCGCCGCGAATTCTGGTCTCGAACCACCGCATGGGCCGGAAAAGTGAGGCAACATGCTTCGGAATCTGGGACTCGTTACCGCCCTTGGCAAGAATATCGGCGGTTGTCAGGCGAAATTTCCCTAGGGCATCAATGAGTTCGACAAACTCATCGCGACATCCGGTGGCTAAAACCTCCGCGGCGTGACGGTAATTGTGAACCTCGTAGAGTTCGAGGAATTCGGCCGGGAGGTAGTCGGTCAGGGGCATGTCCGAAGGATACCTTTCGGACGCCTGATCGGCAACGCGGCGCCCAGAAAAGTCAGCCGTGGTGGGGCGCCTAAGATGCCCGTGTCTGGCCCCTTTTTCTCCTTTTTCTCCCGACCGGTTCTGCGGCGGGAGAGTCGATTGCGGGAAAGCTCTCGGCTATCGGCTTGAGGGTGGCGAGTACGGTGAGCAGCGAAGGCCGTGCCACGGGCTCGACGATCAGGCGGTTGCCTTCCCGACGCAAAATGGCTTCGTCGCCCGGCAGTTCCAGATCGCGCGGAATGCGCAGCGCCTGATTGCGGCCGTTCTTGAAAAGGCGGACGTGTCGCTCGGTGTCCATGGCGGTCTCCCGGGAAGGCATGTACTAGGAATATGCTCGCCCATGGCTGGGCCGCAGGCAAGTCGGGCGGATTCAATCCGCCGGGAGCAGTTGCGGATTCCAGGCGACTTCCCACAGGTGTTGGTCCGGATCCTGGAAGTAGCCGGCATAGCCGCCCCAGAAGGTGCCCCGGGCCGGCTTGACGATGGCGACGGCGTCATGCTCGAAGGCGGTGCCGACAATGCCGGGCGTTTCCAGCCCGAGCCCGTCGCGGTAGAAGCGCACGGCGCGCTCCAGATCGTCGACGCCCAGGGTGACCATGGTGATGCGGGGCTTCATGGCGTCCTCCGAGAAGTCAGCCGTGGCGGTACGCCACCTGTTCCCGCCTACCTGTACTTCTTGAACACCACCCGCGCGTCTTCGTGCGCGCGGTCCAGGGTGCAGATCGCCGGATCGTCGTCGTGGCCGCTGAAGTAGTCGGCGGCCTGGGCGCGCATGACCATGGCGATGGCGACTTCGTCTTCGATGCCGTATTTCTCGGTGATGAGCGTGGTGACTTCGTCGAGGTGCTGTTCGTAGGTCATGGGTTTCATGGACTTGGCCTAGGCGTCCGGCGCGATCAGGGTGACGCCGGAAAAATACGCTCTGTAGCGGTGGGTGTCGCGGGTGAGGATTGGATATCCGGATACCGCTGCGTGCGCGCCGATGAAGAAGTCGCCGAGGACATTACTCCTCGCGCCGCCCTGTTTGCGGTAGCGGACGAATGCCTTGCCGGCAAGGAACAAGGCCGGGCGAGGGACTTCGATCATCGTCAGACCCAGGTCGCCCACGGTGCGGTCGAGTGCCTCGACGGTCGAAAAGGCCGTCGAGAGTTCGGCGTAGATGATCGGATTGATTGCCAAGCGGTGAATCTTCGACTGGGCACGCAACTGGCCGATCGACCATTCCGCCCATTCCGGATCGTCCTCCAGAACGTCGACCAGCACATTGGTGTCGACCAACAGCATCAGTCCTCACCACGCAGCAGGGCCATGAGATCGTTGGTGCGCCACTTGATGTCGGCCTTGCCACGGACGGCCTCGAAGCGGTCTGGCTTGCGCCTGGTACGGGCGCCGGCATTCTTGACCACTATGTCGCCGTCGCGATTGACGGCAAACTCGACCGCGCTCCCCGGTGCAAGATTCAAGGCATCGCGGATTCGCTTGGGTATGGTGACTTGGCCTTTGCTGGTGAGCGTCGTTGTCATCGGGATTCTCCTGTCGATGGTATTACCTGCGCTTCAATTGTAATACCAGCCTGTCGGCAGCGGCAACCACGCGAGTCGTCTCGATGTTGCTTGCAGGTCGGGGTTACCTGCGCTGCTTGTAGGTGCCGACGAGTTCCGCGTGGGCGACGATGTGGCCTTTCATCTGCGCTTCCAGCGCGGCCTTGGTTGGATTGTGCAGGTCGGGTAGCAGGGTGTCGAGGGCGTAGAGCTTGTGGAAGTAGCGATGGCGGCCGATGGGCGGGCAGGGGCCGCCGTAGTCGGGGCGGCGCCAGTCGTTGAGCCCGGCGAGGGTGCCGGAGGGAAGCTGCTCCACGTCTTCCGCCAGCGAGCTTGCGCTGACCGGGATGTTGTACAGCACCCAGTGCACATAGGTCATCTTCGGCGCGGCCGGATCGGGGGCGTCGGGGTCGTCGACGATCAGGACCAGGCTCTTCGCCGCAGCGGGGACGCCGGACCAGGCGAGCGGTGGGGAAATGTCCTGCCCCTCGCAGGTGTATTTCGCGGGGATTTCGCTGCCGTGGGTGAAGGCGCTTGAGGTCAGGGTGAGCGACATGGCGGGATCCTCCGGTTCTCTAGGTCTTCAGCGGATGCAGCCAGACCAGCAGCGCCTGCCCCTGCGATTCGGCGAGGCGGGCCAGGTCGGCCAGGTCGGCGAGCATGGCGGCGATGGCCTCGGGCTCCCAGCCTGTGTGTTCGAACTCCTCGGTGGCGGCGAGTTCCGCGGCGACGTCGTCGAGCACGCCTTCGTCGAGCGCGGCGAGGCGCTCGGTCAGCTCGTCGGCGAAACGCAGCACCAGCGCGCCTTCGGCGTCGGAGACGTAAACCGGCTCGTAGTGGGCGATGGCGTCGTCGAACAGGTCGCCGGTGAGCAGGCCGTGCAGCGTGGCGATCTTGGCGGTGTCGACGTCGCGAAATTGCAGGCCGCTCCATTCGTCGACAGGGTTGAGCGATTCGCCGACTGCTTCGATCTCTTCGTCTTCGGCGGCAATGAATTGGGTGAGGATGGCCATGGTCGTGTTATCCGCGCTGGTGAAGTAGTTGATTGTTTCACTCCGGCGATCCACACTCAAGTTGCTGTCCTTTGCCAAGTGAAAGGAGACCATGATGACTCCCGACAACATTACCCCTGCCGATCGCGCCGCCTTCAACGATGCGCTCGCTTCGATCCGCGCCGACCACGCCGTGCTGCGCGACCTGGCCAAGGCCGCCTCCCTGCATGTCGGTTCCATGGCCGACGATGCGATGTCCCTGGCGGATGCCATGATCGCCCACGAAAGCGCCGAAGCGCGCCTCTTCGCGCTGCCCTTCGTTTCCAATCCGCCCGAGACGGTTCTCTCCACGGCAGCCCGGGCGCGGCGGCGCTGCATCGAATACACCTCCGGAAGCTTCCACGTACCCGACGCGCACGCCGCCGCCGCGCTCTTCATCGACGCGCTGCTCGCCCATCTCGCCGTCGAGGACGCGTGGCTGGCCCGCGAAGACGAACATCAGAAGGAGCGCCTGCGCACCATCGCCTAGCGCCGGCCGGAGCCGATACTTTCGTATCGATACTTACGCTGGCTTATGCGAGATTCATTTTCCGCATAGAGTTCCTGGCCCAAACCAGGTCAAGGAGTTGCCATGCGGAAACTACGAGTGATGCTGCTGGTGTCGGCAGTCGCGGTACTGGCCGGCTGTGCCGGGCCGGCCGCGCGGATGCCGACCAATCCCGATGTGCTGGCCGTGCTGTCGCGCGGCGGGGGTTTCGTCAACGTCGGGCGGAATTCGAGCGGCGCCTTCGAGATTCTTCCGGGTGCGCTGCCGAGCGGCGGCTACCAGGTTTACTTCGACGCGCCGTATCCGACCAGCCTGAGAATCACCATCGACGGCGACAACCTGCCGCGCTTCCAGGACATCCCGGCCGGTGCCGACCCCGCCGTGACCGGTTGGTTCAGGGTGGCCGATACCAACGTCAGGCTGACGCCGCCCAAGTGGAAGGTCGCGATCCGCCCGCCCGCCGCCAGGCTCGGAGCGTCACGACACCAACTGCGCATCTTCGACGTCTCGGACAATCCGGCCCATCGTGTCGGCACGCCCGACCACGAGAGCGCACCGCTGATCCTCGACATGGTGGCGGCGCGCGTCTACGGGCTGACGGTGCTTCGCGCCGGCAGCGGGAACGGGGTCATCCGCAGCGACGTTGCCGGCATCGACTGCGGTGCCGACTGCCAGGAGGACTACGGCCAGAGCCGGACCGTCACCCTGACGCCGAGCCCGGACGCGAACACACGCTGGGTCGGCTGGACGGCGGACTGCGCAGCGCCGAGCGTGTGCGCCTGCCAGGGCGGCGGCTCGACGTGCACCGTGACGCTGAACGGTACCGCGGTCGCCGTCACCGCGACATTCGCCAAGCGCTCGTTGCCTGCCGATCCGATCCAGTCGTGTCCACCGCCGCGCTCCGAGCCGAGCCTCAGTTTTGTCGGACAACCTTCGTGCGCCACCGGCGTGATCGACCAGCACCCGACCGCCAGCCTGGCCTGCGATGCGAACGGCTATTTCTGCTGCGAATCGGTCACCGGCGCCAACGAGCCGCGCTGCGGTGGCGGCGACCGGCGGCAGTTCCCCGCCGACTGCAGGGCGTATTCCCCGCGCGGCGGCCCGCCGCCGGCCGGCGTGTTCGACGGCTGCTACAGCCGCAACTGATTTCCACCCACCGACACCAAGGAGAGATACATGGCTATCAAGATGGCAACCTGGCTCAGCGGCAACGGCGCGCAACCGGAATTCGCCCCTTACTCGCAACGGCGCATGGCCGGCTCGGCGATCTTCGGCGGTGCCGACCTGAGCGAGAACTGGATTCACTTTCCGATCACCACGCCCGTGATCATCGACGACCGGCGGCCCAAGCTGACACGCTTCTTCGTTCCCTACCGGATGAAGTTCTGTTCCGTCCTGAAGATCCAGTTGTGGAGCGGCGATGCGCGCGTCGCCTCCTTCGACGTTCCGCAGGAGTCGGGGCTGATCCGCGACACGCCCGACGTCAATCGCAACCAGCACATCGAAGGCAAGACGATGTTCAATCTCGATGTCGCCAACTTCCGGGAGCCCATCGAGATTCGCCAGGGCCTGAGCATTTCGGTGAAGGTGAAGTTCGACTCGCGCGTGCACCATCAGCTTCTCGGCCAATGGGTGGATACGCCGAGGAACATCGGCACGATCGAGTTCTTCTCCGTCGGCGCCGACTGGGAACTGGTCTGAGCGGGAAAGTCAGCCGTGGCGACACGCCACCTGCCGCGGCTCCTCCAGCAGGTTCATGCGCAAGCGCCTGCCCTTGATGCCGGCCTCGGCCAGGCTGCGCAGGGCGCGCGCGGCGGCGTGGCGGTCGAGGGCGACGTAGCAGTTGTCGTCGAAGATGTCGATGCGGCCGACCTGGTCCTTGTGCAGGCCGGCCACGCCGGTCAGCGCGCCGAGCAGGTCGCCCGGGCGCAGCTTGTCGCGGCGCCCCGCGAGGATGCGCAGCGTCTGCATCGGCGCTTGCAGCGGTTCGCCCGCGGCGGGCTTGAGTTCGGCGAGCTTGCCCCAACGCACCGGGGCGCGCTGCCAGTCTTCGATCAGCTTGACCCACTTGCGCTCGCTCGGCGCGCACAGCGTGAGCGCCAGCCCGATCTCGTCGCCGCGACCGGTGCGGCCGATGCGGTGGATGTGAATTTCAGTGTCCTTGGCGACGTCGACGTTGATGACGGCGCTGACGGTGCGGATGTCGAGGCCGCGCGCGGCGACGTCGGTGGCGACCAGCACCGAGCAGCTGCGGTTGGCGAACTGCACCAGCAGTTCGTCGCGCTCGCGCTGTTCCAGCTCGCCGTGCAGCGCCAGCGCCGAGTAGCCCTGTTCGCGCAGCTCGGCGGCGAGTTCGCGGCAGTGGATGCGGGTGTTGCAGAAAGCCAGCGTCGATTCGGGCCGGAAATGGGCGAGCAGGTGCGCGACGGCGTGGTTGCGCTTCTCGTGCGGCACCTCGTAGAAACGCTCTTCGACGCGCGTCGCGTCCTGCGCGGCATCGACCTTCAATTCTTCGGGTCGG
>JAEHDA010000231.1 GCA_016880655.1 Rhodocyclaceae bacterium | reverse complement strand
TTGCTGCGCTTGCCGGAAGCGAAGTCGCAGCGGGAGTCGTCATGAGCGACGACGAACTGCTCGCCCTCGACGCGGAAAGCCGCCGCCGCGCGCTGGAGCCGGGTTCCTTCATCGTCGAGGCGCCCGCTGGCGCCGGCAAGACGGAACTGCTGACGCAGCGCGTGCTGATGCTGCTGGCGCGCGTGGACGAACCGGAAGAGATCGTCGCCATCACCTTCACCAACAAGGCGGCAGCGGAGATGCGCCACCGCATCCTCGATGCGCTACAGCGCGCGGCACGTGGCGAGCTGCCGGATGAGCCGCACAAGCGCATCACCTTCGACCTCGCCACCGCCGCACTGGCCGCTTCGGCGCGCCGCGAATGGAACCTGCTCGATCATCCGGGCCGGCTGCGCGTCAACACCATCGACGCCTTCTGCGCCGGACTGGCGCGGCAGATGCCCGTGCTGTCGCGCTTCGGGGCGCAGCCGCGCACGATCGAGGACGCGCGCCGCCATTACGACGATGCGGCGCGGCGCGCGCTGGCCTGGCTGGAAGACGACGGCGAGCACGCCGACGATGTGGCGCGCGCGCTGGCGCACGTCGACAACGACACGGTCCGGCTGACGCAACTGCTCGCCGCCATGCTGGCGCGGCGCGACCAGTGGCTGCGGCATGCGCTCGACGAAAGTCAGTCGTGGCAACACGCCGAGGCGGCGTTGCGCGAACTCGTGGTGCGCGACATGCGGCGCGTCGTTGATGTCCTGCCCGGTCGCACGCAGGAAGCGTTGATGCCCATCGCGCGCTTTGCCGCGGGTAACCTGGCGGACGACCATCCGCTGGCGGTGTTGCGCGACTGGACACGCGTGCTGCCCGCCGAGCCGGAAGAGCTGCCGATGTGGCGGGCGGTGATGGAACTGCTGCTGACCAAAGAGGGCACGCCGCGCGCCCGCTTCGACAAGAACATGGGCCTGCCTGCCGGCAAGGAGTCGGAGCCTTTCAAGGCCGCGCTCAAGGCCATCATCGCCGGGCTGGGTGCGGGGGACGTCGCCGCACTGGCGCAACTGCGCCGCCTGCCCGAGCCGGGCTACACCGGGGAGGAATGGGCGACGGTGACGGCGCTGGCGACGCTGCTCAAGCTCGCCGCGGGCGAGTTGTGGGGCGTGTTCCACGCGGCGGGCGAGGTCGACTTCGTCGAGGTCGCCGGCCGCGCCTTGCAGGCGCTCGGCGGCCCGGAAGCGCCGACCGACCTGGCGCTCGTCCTCGACTACCGCATCCGCCACCTGCTCGTGGATGAGTTCCAGGACACGAGTCCCGCCCAGGTCGAACTCTTGCAGAAGCTCACTGCCGACTGGCTGCCCGACGACGGTCGCAGCCTGTTCCTGGTCGGCGATCCGATGCAGTCGATCTACCGCTTCCGCAAGGCCGACGTCGGCCTGTTCCTCACCGCGGCGCGCGCAGGCATCGGCACGGTGCCGCTCACGCGGCTCTCCCTCTATCGCAACAACCGCTCCTGTGCGGCCGTGGTCGGCTGGGTGAACGCGACCTTCGCGCAGGTGTTCCCGGCACAGGACGACGCGGCGGCGGGCGCGATCGCCTATCGCAAGTTCGCCGCGGCGCATGCGCCGATGGCGGATGCCGGCGTGACCGTGCATGCGCTGGTCGCCTCGAAGGACGCGGACGGCGGCGCGCTGGAGGCGGCGGAAATCCTCGCCGTGATCGATGCCGAACATTCCGCCGATCCGTCGCGCCGGCTGGCCGTGCTGGTGCGCGCGCGCAAGCACCTCGACGCGCTGGTGGCGCGCATCCGCCGTCTGCGGCCGGAGTTGCGCTTCACGGCGGTCGAGATCGAATCGCTGGCCGATCGCCAGCCGGTGCAGGACCTGCTGGCCTTGACGCATGCGCTGCACCACCGCGCCGATCGCGTGAACTGGCTGGCTTGCCTGCGCGCGCCCTGGTGCGGGCTGACGCTTGCCGACCTGCATGCGCTGGCGGGCGACGATTTCGATGCCACGGTCTGGTCGCTGCTGAACGATGCGGAACGCGTCGCGCGGCTATCGGCCGACGGCCAGGCGCGGCTGGGTCATGCCCGCGCTGCGCTCGGCGAGGCGCTGCGCCGGCAGGGCCGGCAGTCTCCCGCGCGCTGGGTGATGGGCGCATGGCTCGCGCTCGGCGGACCGGCCTGCCTCGCCAATGCCACCGAGCTTGCCGATTGCGAGGCCTTCTTCGACCTGATCGACAAACTGGATGCGGCCGGCCGCTTCAGCCCCGAGCAGTTGGAAAAGGACATGGCGCGTCTCTATGGCGCGCCCGACGTCATCGACGAAGGCGCGGCCGAAGGCGCGCTGCAATTCATGACGCTGCACAAGGCCAAGGGCCTGGAATTCGATACCGTGATCCTGCCGGGGCTGCATCGCAAGCCGGGCGGCGGCGAGCCGCCGCTGATGCTGTGGGAGGAAGTGATCCTCGACGGGCTGGGCGAGCACCTCGTCGCCGCACCGCTGAAAAGGCGCGGCCTGAAGGACGAGGTGACGCCCTACGATTACCTCGCCGCGCTGGAGCGGAGCCGCGCCGCGCAAGAGGCGGCGCGCGTGCTTTATGTCGGCGCGACGCGGGCGATCCGCCACTTGCACCTGCTCGGCGTCGCCAACCGCAACGCCAGGGGCGAGGTCAAGGCGCC
>JAEHDA010000230.1 GCA_016880655.1 Rhodocyclaceae bacterium | reverse complement strand
CAGGACACGACCGCGAAGACCATTTCCAGCCCGCGTGTCGTCGCCGAAAACAACGCTCCAGCCAAGATTTCGAGCGGCACAACTTACTACATGACGATCCCCGCATCCGGCAATACGCAGGCCAGTTCGGTGACCATTGATGCGACGCTGGCGCTGACCGTGACCCCCCAGATCACACCTGACGGCCGGGTGAAGATGAAGCTCCAGGTTCAGGACAAGGGCCTTGCCGGCGCGCCGACCCTCGCCGGCGTCAACGTCAGCACCCGCGAAATCAGCACCGACGCCACGGTCGACAACGGCGGAACCCTGGTTCTCGGCGGGGTGTCCAAGGTTGAGACTTCCGAAACGGTCGACAAGGTTCCCTTCCTCGGCGACCTGCCGATCCTCGGCGCACTGTTCCGCACCAAGGGGGTCACCTCAAGCGACACGGAACTCCTGGTGTTCATCACCCCGCGCATCCTCGACCAGAAGATCGCCTTCTAACACCGGTTCGCACCACGCTCATCGGATGCAGCGGGCACTACTGCCCGCTGCGGCGGCATGATGGGAAATTTCCAGAATATCTGCCTCGTCGGCATGATGGGGGCCGGCAAAACCACGGTCGGCCGGCAGCTGGCCAAGCGGCTTGGCCGGCGTTTCGTCGATGCCGATCACGAAATCGAGGCGCGCACCGGTGTTCGTATCCCGACCATATTCGAGATCGAGGGTGAGGCGGGCTTTCGCCGCCGTGAGGCCGAAGCCATCGATGCCCTGACGCGCGAGCACGGCCTCGTTTTGGCAACCGGCGGCGGCGCAGTGCTCGATCCCTCGAACCGACGCCGCCTCAAGGAGTCGGGCCTGGTCGTCTACCTGCGTGTGCTACCCTTGCTACTTTACGAACGCACACGGCACGACCGCAACCGTCCGCTGCTGCAGGTCGCGGACCCGCTGGCCAAACTCGAGGAACTCTTCGCCCAGCGCGACCCGCTCTATCGCGAGGTGGCAGACGTCGTCATCGACACTTCCAGCGGCGGCGTCGGCAGCCTGGTGCGTCGTGTCGAACAGGAACTGCGAAAGCGATGCGAACCCTGAATGTCGCGCTTGGCGCGCGCACCTATCCCATCCACATCGGCCCCGGACTCCTGGACCGGGCCGACCTCGTGGCCACTCACCTGCGCACGCCTCGCGTCGCGATAGTTTCCAACAGCGTAGTTGCTCCGCTGTACCTGGAGGCATTTGCTGCAGGACTGGAAAAGTTCGGCGTTGGCGTGACGCCGATCGTGTTGCCGGATGGCGAGGTGCACAAGAACGCAGCTACGCTCGACACCATCTACGATCGTCTGCTGGCCGAACGTTGCGACCGGACGACGACCGTCATCGCTCTCGGCGGCGGCGTGATCGGCGATCTCGCCGGATTTGCGGCGGCAACCTACCAACGCGGTGTGCCCTTCATCCAGGTACCGACGACATTGCTGGCACAGGTCGACTCCTCGGTTGGCGGCAAGACCGGCATCAATCATCCGCGCGGCAAGAACATGATCGGCGCCTTCTGGCAGCCCCAGCTGGTGCGGGCCGATACCGACAGCCTCAAGACACTGCCCGACCGCGAGCTTTCCGCCGGTCTGGCCGAAGTGATCAAGTATGGCCTGATCCGTGATCTGCCTTTTCTCACGTGGCTCGAGGTCAACATCGAGCGCCTGCTGGCGCGGGATGCCGACGCCCTGACCTACGCCATCGAGCGTTCCTGTGCCAACAAGGCCGAGGTCGTGGCGGCCGACGAACTGGAAACGGCGAAGGAGGGCGGTCGCGCCCTGCTCAACCTCGGCCACACCTTCGGCCATGCCATCGAAACCGGTGTCGGTTACGGCGAATGGCTGCACGGCGAGGCGGTCGCCGCCGGCACCGTGATGGCGGCCGACCTGTCGCGCCGCCTTGGCTGGCTGGATGATGCCGATTTCGGCCGTGTCGTCGGCCTGCTGGCGAAGGCACGCCTACCGGTGCGCAGCCCGGCCATCGGCGCCGACCGCTATCTCGACCTGATGTCGCACGACAAGAAGGTTATCGCCGGCCGCCTGCGCCTCGTTCTGCTCAAGCGCCTGGGCGAGGCGGTGACCTACGCCGATGCTCCCGCCGCCGAGATTCGTGCCGCCATCGAGTCCGGCTGTGTCTGAGCGGCAGTACGCCGGCCATGCGGCTGTCGATGCGAATTCCCGCGGCCGCCAGTTCCCCGAGCCGCCGCCGCAGGCGCGCAGCGAATTCCAGCGCGACCGCGACCGCATCATCCACTCCACGGCATTTCGCCGCCTCGAGTACAAGACCCAGGTCTTCGTCAACCACGAGGGCGACCTCTTCCGCACGCGCCTGACCCATTCGATCGAGGTGGCGCAGATTGCCCGCTCGGTCGCGCGCGCGCTGCACCTCAACGACGATCTCGCCGAGGCCATCGCACTCGCTCATGACTTGGGCCACACCCCATTCGGCCATGCCGGCCAGGAAGCACTCGACGCGTGCATGAAGGACCATGGCGGCTTCGAGCACAACCTGCAAAGCCTGCGCACCGTCGATCTGCTCGAGGAGCGCTATGGCGCCTTCGATGGCCTCAACCTGATGTACGAGACGCGCGAAGGCATCCTCAAGCATTGCCCGCCAATAAAGGCGCGTCTGCTGGGCGAGCTCGGCCGCCGCTTTCTCGACGATCGTCGCCCCTCGCTCGAGGCCCAGCTGACCAATATCGCCGACGAGATCGCCTACAACAATCATGACGTGGACGATGGCCTGCGTTCGGGCCTGATAGACGAAGCCGCGCTCGAGGGCGTCAGCCTCTACGCCCGCCATGCCGCGGAAGCACGCGCGGAGTTTCCCTTAATCGCCGGCCGCCGCCTGGTGCACGAAACGGTGCGACGCATGATCGGTGCCCTGGTGGGAGACCTGCTCGAAGAATCCACCCGCCGCATCCGTGCCGCGGGCGTGGCGAGTCTCGATGATGTCCGCGCCGCACCGGCGCTGATCGGTTTCAGTCCGGCGATGCAGGCGGAGAACCGCGAACTCAAGATCTTCCTGCGCGAGAATCTCTACCGCCATTACCAGGTGCTGCGCATGACAAACAAGGCCCGCCGCATCATCGGCGAGCTTTTCGCGGCCTTCACCGCCGACCCGCGCCTGCTGCCGCCGCAATATCAGGCGATGGCGCAGGCGAATGGACGCGACCCACTGCTCGGCAACAGCAGTGCGCGCGCCGTGGCCGACTACATCGCCGGGATGACCGATCGCTATGCGATGAAGGAGCATCGACGCTTGTTCGGCGTCGGCGAGATCGACTAGGTTCACCGGCGCAACTCATTGACAGCGAGGGCGAAAAGCCCCAAAATGCGCGTCCTTTCGCCGCCGCCCTGTTGCATTGCGGCGAGAATTGGGGAGTCGCCAAGCTGGTTAAGGCACCGGATTTTGATTCCGGCATGCGAAGGTTCGAATCCTTCCTCCCCAGCCAGAACACTCGCGGGCAGGCCTGAACAAGACTCGGGTCTGCCCTCTTCGTTTTAACGCGAAACGCACGAACATAGGCCCGGCGCCCATGGCATACGACAGCCTGATGGTCTTCACCGGCAACGCCAATCCGAAGCTGGCGGCCGATGTCGTGCGACGTCTCAACATCTCGCTCGGGCGAGCCGCCGTCGGCCGCTTCTCCGACGGCGAGACCAGCGTCGAGATCCTCGAGAACGTGCGCGGCAAGGATGTATTCATCCTGCAACCGACCTGCGCGCCGACCAACGACAACCTGATGGAACTGGTGATCCTCGCCGATGCGCTGAAGCGCTCCTCGGCCGGTCGCATCACCGCCGCCATTCCCTATTTCGGCTACGCTCGCCAGGATCGCCGGCCGCGCTCGGCGCGCGTGCCCATCGCCGCCAAGGTGGTGGCCAACCTGCTGCAGGCCGCCGGCGTGCAGCGCCTGATGACGGTCGATCTCCACGCCGACCAGATCCAGGGCTTCTTCGACATCCCGGTCGACAATATCTACGCCGCCCCCATCCTGCTCGGCGACATCTGGAAACAGAGCCATCCCGATCTGCTCGTGGTCTCGCCCGATGTAGGCGGCGTGGTGCGCGCGCGCGCCATCGCCAAGCGCCTCGAATCCGACCTGGCGATCATCGACAAGCGTCGTCCCCGCGCCAATGTCTCCGAAGTCATGAACATCATCGGCGACGTCGATGGCCGCACCTGCGTCATCATGGACGACATCGTCGATACCGCCGGCACCCTGTGCAAGGCTGCCCATGCACTCAAGCAGCACGGCGCCAAGCGCGTGCTCGCCTACTGCACGCATGCGGTGCTTTCGGGTTCCGCCATCCCGCGGATCCAGGAATCCGAACTCGACGAACTGGTTGTCACCGATACCATCCCGCTGCGCGAGGATGCCAAGGCCTGCAACCAGATCCGTGTCGTGCCCATCGCCCACCTGCTGGCCGAGACCATGCTGCGCATCAGCAACGAGGAATCGGTTTCCTCGCTGTTCATGGATTGAACCCGTTTCTCAACCCCCTGCCTGGTCGCGGGCAGGGTTTTTCACCACTGGAGTAATCATGCAAATCGAAATCAACGCCACCAAGCGCGAACTGCAGGGAACGAGTGCGAGCCGCCGCCTGCGTCGCGCCAGCCGGGTCCCCGGCATTCTTTACGGCGGCACCGCCCAGCCGCAGTCCATCGAGTTCGACCACAACGAGCTCTTCCAGCACCTGCGCAAGGAGGCCTTCTATTCCTCCGTCCTGACCATGAACGTCGATGGCGCCAAGGAAATGTGCCTGCTGCGCGACGTGCAGCGCCACGCCTACAAGCAGCAGATCCTGCACGTCGACTTCCAGCGCATCGACGCCACCCACGCCATCCACCAGAAGGTGCCGCTGCATTTCGTCAATGCCGACATCGCCCCGGGCGTCAAGCTGTCCGGCGGCATGGTGCAGCACGTCATGACCGAAGTCGACGTCAAGTGCCTGCCCAAGGACCTGCCCACCTTCATCGAAGTGGACCTCAAGGACCTCGTCGGCGGCGCCTCGATCCACGT